>JAUWLY010000127.1 GCA_030613445.1 Candidatus Stahliibacteriota bacterium
AAATCGCTGAACCCGGTCGGGTCCACTTTGATAACCTCCTCAATTATTTAACTTCACATCAAACAGACAATTCAAAATACTCCAATATTTACAACTTAAAAAATAGTCATAAATCAATTTCTGCGGGAGACAAGAAATGAGGATACTGGTTCCGGGACCAGTTAGGTCTCACTTCAAAAATCTCCTTCTCAATTTTACACCAAGTAAATTAAAGAATTTTATAAAATATAACTATTATATTACAATAGTAAAGACTCAAAAAACACAACATTCAAATCAAAGGAGGTTAATATGAGATACATAAAAGACTACACAATAAAGGATGTGCAGGATGTTTATGATGGTCCAGGTGGACTGCTCTGGGAAGCAGTAATGGGCGAGCAAATTCACTCTGGTGGGCCAGAGACAACGGACTTTCTTGCCCAAAAAGTAGGATTAAAAAAAGATATGCTTATTCTCGATATCTGCAGTGCGCTTGGAGCACCGGCTCGACATTTAGTAAAGAAATATGGTGTCAAAATTGTTGGTATTGATGCTGCAAAGACCATGTATGAGAAGGCGGTCGAGCGGACTAAGAAGGCTGGCTTAGAAGATAGGATAGAATATGTCCTTGGCAATGCCCTTGATATCCCATACCACAAAGAGGAGTTCGATGTTGTGTGGGGTCAGGAGGCATGGTGTTATGTCACTGATAAAAATCGACTCATTCTGGAAGCCTATCGTGTATTAAAACCTGACGGTAAGATTGCTTTTACTGATTGGATAATTACCGGCGAAATTACCCAGCAGGAACTTGATCCGCTGTATGATTCAATGTCCTTCCCATATATGGAAACTTTTGATGGGTATCAGGAATTGCTCAAGAAAAATGGATTCAAAGTACTCGAAGCACTGGACCAAACTGAGGAGTATGCAAAGTGTTTTGATCAGTATTATGACAAGGTTCACGTTGAATTAAAGCCTGCCATTCTTGAGAATTTTGGACAAGACCTGTTTGATTTCGCCTCTAATCTCGTTACAATCTGGCAAAAGGCTGCGCACGAACACAAGGTTGGCAGGGGCCTTTTTATAGGTCAGAAGATGTAGTGAACAAGAGAATCATTGATCAAAAAGGAAGTCCCTACTATGGTGTTCAGCACGTGAATAAATATCATTACTGTTGAGGAGGTCTATTGGATATTGATAAAATAAAAGAGGCAATTATAGAACTTAATGATAGAGATACAAAGGAGCTTGTTGCCAATGCTCTCAAAAAAAATATTGATCCCCAGGAGATTCTGGAGAAGGGATTGATTGCAGGTATTAAAGAAGTTGGTAATCTTTTTACACGTAAGGAATACTTTGTGCCTGAAGTTTTGCTTGCTTCTGAAGCATTTTATTCTGGATTCAATATGATAAGTCCTCTGATTAAGTCACAGATCCTAAAGAAGAAAGCAAAGATTGTAATTGGTGTTGTTGGTGGGGATATCCATGATATCGGTAAAAATATTGTGAAGGTGCTGGTTGAAGCATCAGGATACGATATCATTGATCTTGGTAAGGATGTTGCAACTGAAAAGTTTATTAATACAGTAGCCAGAGAAAAACCAAATGTACTTGCCCTCTCAAGTTTGTTGACCACGACTATGATGCGGATGAATGATATTATCAAAGGTTTAGAACAGAGAAAATTACGCAGCAATATCAAGGTAATTATTGGTGGTGCACCGGTTAACCAAGATTTTGCTAATAAGATCAAGGCTGATGCCTATGGTAAAGACGCTGCTGACGCAGTGAGATTGATAGAAAAAATCACTGGTGCGTAAAAAGAGCCACTTCTTAAAATCATGAGATAGAATTGATCGGCTATACCTGTTCTTATATCCCGGTAGAATTACTTGCGGCTACCGGTTTGAAACCATACCGTCTGCTTCATGGCGATATTGGATTATCAAAAGACGGCGAGAGATTACTTAGGATTGATGCCTGCCCACTGGTGAAATCGAACATTGCTTATATAATTAAGAACCAGGATAAGTTTACTGCACTGGTTGGTTCTACTGGTTGTGATATGGCAAGAAGAATGTTTGATATAGTCGATGAATTGACCGATATACCAGTCTATGTCCTGAATAATCCCCGAACTGACAATCCGAAAATTTTCAACGATGAAATTGATTGGCTGGTTAAAGAACTCGAACACCTATCAAACAGAAAGTTAAATGACGATTTACTCAGACTTGAGATAGAAAGGTGGGAAAATATCCGAGAGCAGTATCGAACTCTTAATAAAAAAAGAGCAGCAAACCCTTCTTTAATTTCAACTTCAGATTTTCATAAAGCAGCAATAAATTATTATAAAGGTGATGTAGATGCTCAAATCAACATTACTGAGAAGCATTCTGTTAATCCAAGGGTATATCTGATTGGAAGTGCCATTACGTATGGGGCTAATCAAATCCTCGAGTTACTGGAACAGGAATTACGGATTGTTGGTGATTTTAACTGCGGTATATCCCGTTTCTTGAATATTGAGATAAAAGATAAAAATTTAAATGGTATTAAGCATGCCTATTATAACCAGCCACCCTGTATTTTTAAAAGGCCAAATCATAAATTTTATGAGTGGACCAGCAGTCAACTAAAAAAATATACATGCGACGGCATCGTTGCCTGGACTCTGGATTATTGTGACAGTTATGAATTTGAATTGAAAAGAATGGAAAGTAGATTCGGGTTTCCCATACTAAGAATAAGAAGTGATTTTTCTTTTCAGAACCTTAGTCAAATAAAGACAAGAATTAGCGCTTTCAGGGAAATGTTATGTTCGAAGATCTGAAACCTAAAAAAATTAACCTGACCGAGTGGAGTCACCAGTTTAGAAAAATTAGTGATCAAATAATTAAAAAATACAAATATTACGGAAATCAAGACTGGGGAATCTATTTGTCGCCACCGGCAACCTTTATGGTATATGGTGCAAGACAATTGAAGCGGTTAAAATTTGATAATTCGTTTGCTGCACTTAGACTATGGGGATTTGTCTTCAATGAATCAGAAAGGCTTTTCAGAGCAAAACAGGTCGGTAAAAAGGTTATCGCCACAATGGGTGACCTTGGGACAATACCGGTAATTGTTATGTCGTTTCCAGACTGTATTCCTTTTTATCCTGAATGTATCTGGTGGACACCTTTTTTTAACGAATCATTCATACTTCTTGATATGGCAACAAAACTTGGTGCACCTGAACCAGCTTGTTTTTCAAGGGCTGCACTCGCTGCATTCTATAAAAAGGCGTATTTCCCAAAGCCTGATTTAATGTTTGCCTCAACTGGTGCATCCTGTGATGATTATTCCTGTATTATGCAGCTTATCGAGGGTTTAGGATATAATCCCATCTGGATAGAAATCCCATTTCGAAGGAAATCAAGAAGTTATTTTGTTGCTGATGATTATGAGCATACGAAGTGGGGAATAGATTATCCCAAGCGCTTTGAAACATATCTCATGAGTGAATATGAAAAGGTATGGCAGAATATGGTCGAATTCACCGATATAAACAACCGTAATTATCTCGCAAAGAGTATCAAAAATGCTAATCGTCTTAGGAAATTGGTTGAAAATATAAAAAAATTATCGTATGAAGCTGAATTAGCACCTTTCCCAGGACTTGAATTGATGGTTATCGAATTTGGAAATCTTTATGGATATGCTGATTTTGATGAGTGGACTGACATTATTGAGATGGTATATGCGACGATAAGTGAACGCGTTCAAAAGGGAGAAGGTGTACTCAATCCTGATGCACTACCCATTGCCTGGGTGACTCCGTCACCTGATCCATATCTTCTTAATCTTGTTGAAGACCTGGGCTGCCGGATCGTGGCGACTGAATATGTTATTAACCAGGCGCTTGTGGAGATTGAAGAAGATATTGAGCCATTCCAAGCCTTAGCAAGGTCATTCTTGAATGCCTCTTTGATTGGCTCAACTGAACAAAGGGTAAGGAGAATAATTGAAGGCGTTGAGCATGGAAGAATCTCAGGTGTATTGATTACCAATATGCTGGGTTGTTCTCATTGTGCAATGGAGACAAGGCTCATCCAGCAGATGCTCAGCAAGGTTCCAGTACTCTCAATCGATGTCCCGGCACCCTTTGGTATTACTGAACAATTAAAATCGAGAATCGCTGCATTTGTGGAGACGATAAGATGCGCGAGACGTTAACTCCAAGAGAGAGATTTGGACTACTTGTTATTGACGAGAAACCAGACAGGTGTAATATTATCCCTCTTGTCACTTCTCACGCTGCAGAAATAGCCCGTATGAAATTAAAAAAGTATTACACTAATGGCGAAGCAATGGCAAGGGCGCAGATTGCAGCGATTGAAGAATATGGTCATGATGCGATTTCGATCTTCTCTGAAGTAGGAATTATTGCTGAAGCAATGGGTTCTGATTTTGATTATCCAGATGATGACCTGCCCGTAATTAAAAGGCCGGCATTAACAAAAAAGAATATCGAAGACATAAAAATCCCTGTGCCTAAACGCGATAAAAGATTACCTGTCTATCTTGAGGCAATCGGATATGCATACCAATCGCTTGGTGATAAAGTTCCGATCCTCGCTTATGTTCCGGCGCCCTTTACTACTGGAATGATGTTATCTGATCCCAAGACATTTCTCATACAGACAATCAGAGATCCTGACCATATCAAAAAAATTATGGAAAAGTCTCTTCAAGCAGCGATTGAATTCTGCTATGATATCATTGATGCTGGTGCGCTGCCAATAATCGTTGATCCATTGGCATCGTCCAGTGTTGTTAGCCCAAAGGCTTATAAAAATTTCGCTCTCCCCTATGAACGTGCACTCATCGACTTTCTTCATCGCTATGACCTCGATATTATCCTCCATATCTGTGGCAACACAGAGCCGATTCTTGATCTCCTATTAGAAACCGGGGCTGACCTTGTCAGCCTTGATCAAGTTGACCTTTCATTGGCAATAGAAAAATTGTCAAAAAGAATGCGCATAATCGGGAATTTTGATACCTCAAAGATTGCATTTTCATCTCCTGAAGAAATTATGGAGGAAGTGAAAAATATGGTCAAAAGGGGTATTAAATCGAAAAAAGGTTATATCGCTTCAACTGGTTGCGAAGTCCCAATAAAAACACCGCCTGAGAATGTAAGGACATTCATTAACGCTGCAAAGGAGGTCGGGTGGTATTGGGAATAGACATAGGGTCGTGCTATACTAAAGGTGTTTTATTTGATGGCAGTATAAAAAATAAAATAGTTATCAAGACATTCTTTAAACCAAGACAAGCTATTGAAGAAATAACAAGCCAGCTCAAGGGTTTCGATCGAATTGCTGCTACTGGCTATGGTCGAGAATTGGTGACCGACGCCGATGTTATCATTACTGAGATTACTGCTTTTGCTCGAGGTGCTACATATGTTAATTCTTCAATCAACTCCATTATTGATCTCGGGGGTCAGGATAGTAAGATTATTAAAATCCGTGATGGTAAGGTCGATCGGTTTATTATGAATGATCGATGTGCTGCCGGAACAGGAAATTTTGTAGAAAAGATTGCCCAGGCTCTGGGGCTTAGGCTCGAGGAATTTGGAAATTTCGCATTGAATTCTAACAAGCCTGAAATGATTGACTCACTCTGTGTGGTCATGGCTGAAACCGAGATACTGAGCCTGGTTAGTGAAGGTAAAAGGCTTGAAGATATTGTAGCCGGTGTATGTGATGCATTAGTTCGGAGGATTACAGGATTGGGTGCTCAGATAGGAATTGAAGAACCAATATTATTCTGTGGCGGCGGCGCACTCAATCCTGGTCTTGTAAAATCGATGAAGCGCATATTTGGTGATCTTATAATCCCAGATATTCCACAATTCATTGGCGCTCTCGGTGCTGCGCTTTCAATTTAGGTCTTGACAATACCCTACTTTTTTAGTAGAATATTATATGAAGATAACAACCAAAACCAGATATGCTGTTAGGGCACTGGTTGATTTAGCGAATCAACCTAAAGGTAAAGCCATCCCGCTGATAGAGATTGCCAAACGCCAGAGTGTGAAGCTGAAATATCTTGAACAAATTTTTCTAAAACTTCGGCAAGCCAAATTAATTAAGAGCAAAAAGGGACCGGGTGGTGGTTATTTTATAAGCCGGGCCCCAGACTCAATTAAAATCGGCGATATAATGAAAGCAGTGGGTGAATCTAAAGCTCCAGTATTTTGTGTAGATAAAAAGAAATATAAGCATTGTTCAAGAATCAATCGATGTCCAACCCGTCCTTATTGGAAGAAGTTAAATAAAATCATTGATACATTTTTTGATACACATACCCTAAGTGATTTATGTAAAGAAAGGAAGTACGTTTAATGGCTAAGGCAATCGCTTTACCATACTGGATAGTAAACATCCTACAAGAATTACTGTTAGCCGGTTTAGATTCAACACTAAATTGTTCATATGTGGTGTTTTTATAATTATACAAGGAGGCTAAATGGCAAAATTACCAGAAATCGGTAAAATTTCAGCGGAAGTCTTTAACGAGTTAATCTATCCGCATCTGGGTGCGAAAAGACCTGAGATTCTGGTTGGTCCTAAACACGGGGTTGATGTTGGAATTGTACAGATTGGAAATAAGGCAGTGGCAATGACGAGTGATCCGGTTTTTATTGTTCCTGAATACGGATTCAAGCGGGCAGCCTGGTTTGCCATTCATATTCTGGCTTCTGATGTTGTTACTTCAGGACTTGCTCCAACATATCTTACCATTGACTTAAATCTACCCATGTCAATGACTGAAGCGGAATTAGCAACTGTATGGAAAACGATTGATGAAGAATGCAAGAAGATGGGAATGGCAATTGTTTGTGGACATACTGGACGATATGATAATTGTCATTATCCTATGGTTGGCGGAGCTACAGTACTTGCAACCGGTGATCTTGATAAATACGTTTCTCCCAAATTTGCCCGGATCCGTGACAAGATAATTATAACAAAAGGTCCAGCCATTGAAGCGTCAGGTATTTTTGCGACGATGTTTCCGAAATTTTTGACAGAGGAATTTGGGGAAGAGTTTGTGCAAAAGGCACAACCATTATTTTACAAGATGTCAGTGGTAGATGATGCAATGACCGCTGTAAAAACCGGTGTGCGTGATGAAGGAGTTTCAGCAATGCACGATGCTACAGAATGTGGAATATGGGGAGGAGTATTCGAGATTGCACAAGCAGCAGAGGTTGGAATAAGGATTGAAAAAGAGAAGATTGTAGTTGAAGAAGGTGTTAATGATATTTGCAGCCTCTTTAAAATTGATCCCTATAAATCAATCAGCGAAGGAACTTTAATCATAACCTGCCGTGAGAAAAAAGCTGAAAGCTTAGTAGAAATTCTAAAAAATAATAATATCAAAGCGTCGATAGTTGGAGAATTGATTGATTCAAAATTCGGCATGCTTTTGATTGAGAATGGCAAAGAGAAAAAGTTGGAGCATCCAAGAGTAGATCCCTTTTGGAAGGCTTTTTACAATGCCCTCAAGAGGTATAAAGAAGTGGAGTCATAGAAATGGCTCAGAGAATATTTTATTGCGATTTTTCATATCTGATGACAATAACCAATTGTTGAGGGAGATACGGTGATCTATTTAGATTACAACGCAACAACCCCAACCGACCCAAGAGTAGTTAAGACAATGCTTCCCTATTTTCATGATTTTT
>JAUWLY010000141.1 GCA_030613445.1 Candidatus Stahliibacteriota bacterium
GTTTACGTAAAGACCTTCACGATCAACAAACGCATGAAGCTCCTTTGATGTTTCATTGAAAACGATTTTTGGTCTTTCAAACTCAGCCAAGTATGATTCGCTCGGATTATTATCAAGTTCAAGCCAATGATGTTGACCCTCCTTACCCCCACCTCTAGATGTACGGCACTGCCCCCGTTCCTGCAATTGCGTTCTGTAGCGGCTTAAATGTTCAAGGATAGCTGGGTAGTTTATTAATTCTTCGTGGAATCCATAAGGAATAGCGATGATAAAAAGCCCTGATGGTTCGCCATGCCAGCGCTTAATCTCACGCCCCTGAAGCCATGGTTTTATAAGCTCAGCGCTTCTCTTATCGCTCTGTATGAGGCGCTTGCGAACCTCATCAGTTATGACGAACGCTTCGTTGAAACCGGTTTTGATACCGTAGTAAAATCGACCCTTTGCAACAGTTTCTAGTTTCTGACCAGCTGCCTTTACCTTGTCCAAAAGGTGAAGTCCTTCAGAATGAGCCAATGTCCATCCCTCTGGCTCTAAACTTGATGCGAGTAGATGTTTTGATCTATTAGAAACAATTAGCGATAGTTCTTCAATTTCTCCTTCAGTCTTTATAGTAACAGTAGTCAATGTATGTTGAGGCGAAGGAACGCCTTTGTTTAGAATCACAATAGCTGGATCAATCCCCGCCTCAAAGACGGGTAATTCTCCGAAATCAATAAGCTTTTCGAGTTTCGCAAATTTGGTAAAGAATTCCCTTAGCTTTTGCCCGTAACTGGCGCGCATGAATTTATTAGAGCTTATGAAAGCTAATGCACCACCTTCTTTTAGTAGAACTCTAATGCTTTTTTCGTAAAAGAGACAATAGATATCAATACGCGCCGCATAACACTGATACCATTGTTTCCACTTTTGTTGAATCTCCATACCCGAAAATTTCTCACTTGAAACATAAGGGGGGTTGGCAATCACCACGTCAAAGCCATCATTAACCCCGAACATCCATTCTGGATCGAAGAATGTGGCCGATGCATTTTGGTCGTAAGGATCCCACTTAGCCAGCAGTTCTGTAGTTTCACGCGAAAAGCCATCATTTTTCAAAAGAGCGGTGATCTCAGCACGTAATCGAGCATCTTCTTCTCTGCATCTTTGCTTTGCCCGCTGAGTGCGCACCGAAAAATGGCGCTGGCGGACACTGTCCAACTCCTTTTCCTTCTGGTCTATTGCTGGATTATGCAACACCGATTGCTGTGGCCGGTCAAGCCCGATAAGTGTATCAGCCGCAACGAACTTGGTCTCCAGGTTTGGTAGCGGCAGAATGCCACGATTTTCACTCGTATCGTTCAGCTTTTGGTCTACAATGAGTGAAATGAAGAAGCGCAGTTTAGCAATTTGAACGGCAATGGGCTGGATATCCACGCCATAGATACAATTCTCGATAAGGTAAAGCTTGCGGCCATAATCAAGTTCGTTGCGTTCAAATGATTCCTCTATATCTGCAATCACTCTCTCTCGAACGGTGACATCAGTTATCTCACTTACCTTAGCTAGTTGTTTGTTCTTCCACCGCTCGTTTTGTGGGTCAAGCTTACCGAGGATGAATACTAGTTTGTGGAGGATACCCATGGGAAATGCGGCAGACCCGCATGCTGGGTCAAGAACCTTGATATTGTAAATAGCATCTATAAGCGCTGTAACTTCCTCCTCGTTAAACGGATGTATCTTCTCCGTGTAGGCAAAGACCTCTCTCAGTAGTTCCGGTAGTTCTTCCATATCCGCAAGCGATGGGACATTCTCTTTAAGACAAGTCCCCAGATAAGCTATGAGAGACTCATCAACCATATAGTTAACAATCTCTCGGGGAGTGTAATAGGAGCCGGTCTGCTTGCGAGCAGTTGTCTTCGTCTCTGGATTGTAGTTTGCTAGGAGGTTCTCAAATACCCTGCCCAGCAATTCGGGGTCAAGGGCAATCTCTTCCTCGATTGGGGTGTTCTCCTCAATGGTGAACTTGTAGCGGTTTAGGATATCAATCAGTCCTCGGACTTCATAACGCTTGTTTTTCGCACCGTACTCTTCGTTTAAATCAACTTCACGCTCCTCAGAGAAAAACAGGAAATCGGGTACATATAGTTCATTGTCGTCACGGTCAGAGAACCCATCTATGCGAAGGATATTAGAAGGATCGTCTTTGTCTGGTTTGTCCAGGCATTCAAAGAGCCCACCATTGAGAAACGGAATTTGAGAGAAGAGGTTAATAGCCTCAGATGGGTTTTGGAAATGGTCTTCATAACGATAGAGATTTGTAATATTGAAATGGGGATCACGTCCACCGGCAAGCTTATTACGGGAGCGGAATGTGCGGTTGTCTGGCTTATCGAGTGTATTCATCTCCTGGTTGAGCGTTGCAAAGAAAAGGTTCTGTAGAATGGCCTTATAATAAGTGCTTCCATCGGAGTCGGAGTAATTGAGGATTTGTTTTAGCTTCCGCTGGTCAAAAAGGTCATCTGGCACCAGTTGCTTCTCTTTAATGAACCAAATGAAAATGAGGCGGGTGATAAGCCTGATAACACTGGTGGCGTTTCGGACTTCTTCATCCTTGCCTGCATCTTTGGGAAAAATAACGTATTGGGTAGCCCAGAAATACCAGTTGGCAATCTCACTAAAGAATCGCTTATTGAGTTCGGAGCTATCGAGAACTTTCTGCCATGCTTGGTGTAATTCCACAAAGTTAGTAAACCCGTGCTGCCGGTAGAGTTCATCCAGCGATAGATCAAACAGAATCTCGATGTGGGCTCGGTG
Source organism: Candidatus Stahliibacteriota bacterium (assembly GCA_030613445.1). Taxonomy (GTDB): domain Bacteria; phylum Hydrothermota; class Tepidihabitantia; order SM23-42; family SM23-42; genus JAUVZL01. Next base: position 2,794 of record JAUWLY010000141.1, read on the forward strand.
CGGAGCAGAAAAATCTATATCTTTGATAAGAGTGACTTTCTCAAGCACATCCTTCGATTCGTCGCGTTTATGTAGACGACGGTTGATGATGGAAAATGTAAGCGTGCCCTCATGGCGGAAAAATATCATAACTGGCATAGGGAACAATTTGTTTATTTCGCGGGTAATACTGGCAAGTTGGGTTCGGGTGTAATAGCCGGCAGTCAACTCGATGGTGAAGAAAAGATAGGATTCGATTATGGTATTGTTAACCTTTTTTTCTGTCCCGAAATCAAGCATGAGTTGGGAGCCAGTTTTGATTTCATCCGAGGTTAGCTGGAACAATAAATAGATAGACTGCCATTGATCAAGAAGTGCTTTGCTACTGTTAAGTGCTCCAGCAGAGTCATAGTCATTCACAAAGTCAGCGGGGATGCCAGAGAACTCTGCAGGCCGCTTCTCACTGGTATATCCTATGGAATCAAAGAGGTGGAGGGCATTCTCAGCTAGATCCCCTACGGAGAAGGCCTGAAGCGAATCAATAATAGCTTGTTTTGTATCCTGACTACTCACCCTTGATTACCACCCAGGTAATTAGTTCAAAATCACTAGTTCGTTTGGCTTGCTTATCCCGTTCAACCAGCACAGCATTACGACCGGATTGGAGATGGCTTATGGCCCGTTTCTGGAATGTTCGGACAATGGAGTCAACTGCTCTGGTTAATAAATCAGCATACTTGGTCATATCACTACCGTTACTTGTCTCCTGATCAAATAAATTGCAGAGTTGCTCATAAGGAGTATTCCTTCCAGCACATAGTAAACGGCAAATCTCGAGTATCTGTTTGGGTTGAGCAAATGTAAAGCGTACTGTTTTATCATCTCGAATATATACTAGGAAATAAGGTTGTAGAGGATTGACGGTTTCACTGCCGGATGAATCCCCCTTTTGTTTGAGGCAAAAGATTACACCAGGAGCTATTAGTGGATAATCGGGATGGGGTGGTACTACTGAGTAGAGACCTAGAGGAGCATCCTCGAGCAGCTTTCGATTGCTTTCAATGTACTTAATAAGGTCAATACGGAAGTCATCGAGCGTGAAATCGTTGATTGCAATGGTTTCATTGAAATCCTCCATATCAAGTATCTCATCTTTTAAACGTAATAGTTGTTTATCTCGATATGTGAGTTCATCTTTAATAAGATCTTCAATGTCTTCAGGTTTAAGTAGGTTTTCTCCTAATGTTGAAGTGATGTCAACCAATGCCATCCTTGCCTCAACTCGATTTTTCAGGTTGATGTATTTATTGAGGTCGTCAGTAGGCCAATAATTGACTAGTTGGACACTAGGGTTAATACTACCGATTCGGTCAATTCGACCAAAGCGTTGGATAATACGCACCGGGTTCCAGTGGATATCGTAGTTAATCAAGTAATCGCAATCCTGAAGGTTCTGTCCTTCTGAAATACAGTCTGTTGCAATAAGTAAATCGATTTCTTTCTCTTGTGGCATAGCGCTAATTTTCGCACGGTATCTAGAGTATGGAGAGAAGTTGGTTAAAATGTGGTTGAAATCATTTTTCCCAAAAGTGGTTTTATTCTCAACTATACCGCCAGTGACTAGGGCAATGTTTATGTTCAGTTCTTCGCTCGCCCAACCATGCACCGCATTGTACAAAACCACGGCGGTATCGGCAAAGGCTGTGAATACAAGGACCTTCCGATTGGGATTTCCTTTCTTGTCGTTCGTTGGATTCTTACATTTCTGTGTAATCAACTCTTTCAATTGCGCAAGTTTGGCATCACGATCAATGGTGACATCCGCAGCTGATAGATATAAGATATTGAGTTCATCAAGATCCTGCTTCAAGTCTTTCTTCCATGCTTCAAGGTCAAGATGTGCCATTTGATAGGTAAATGTCTTGCCGACTTGCATTGCCTGCTGCAATTCCTCATCCTCGAATGACTCAATTGCCAGATCATCAAAATCAAGTTCTGGGTTTTCGGCCCGAAATTGCTCAAACCGTTTAATGCGTTCCTGTAAAGCCTCGATCTTTGCAATTGTACGCTGCATGGTTATAGCAAAGGAATGCACTGAGCTTTCCAGCCGTTTAAGGAAGTTTATCTTCATCATACCAATCAAATAATTCTCACGGTCGCTCTGTCTGAAGTTCTTGATAGCAGTTTCGTCGTATTGTGACTGATATTCAGGTAGAACATACATAGAAGGATTAAACAAAGAGAGCCGGTATTTTGATATCTCGTCATTTAGTCTATCGTATGACAAGAATCGACCCTTACTATCGATTTCAGCGACTATAGAAATCGGTTTTTGCCGTTCAGGGAAACCACCCAATTCAGCTATGTCGTCAGCATAGTATTTCTGAATGTGCTTGCGAGAGCGTGCGATGGTAAGCTCATCAAGCAATTTGAAGAATGCCGAACTGAGACGTTCTAAGAGATCACTGGTTTGATGCGTTTTGTTCCTCTTTGTCCATTCTGTAAAGGTGCGCTGCGCCGCAGCCAGGGTATCACGTAGATTTGCGATTCCAATCGATTCCTTGAAAGCATCTTCTTTCTCCTCGGTGAGGAAATATAGTTGGTTACGTAAATCTTTCAAATCATTATTGACGGGTGTAGCAGAAATTAGCAGCACTTTGGTTTTCACACCAGCCCGGATGATGTCCTGCATCAATCGCTCGTAGCGGCTTCTTTGGATAACATTGCCATCTTCATCCTGTCTGCCTTTGGTGTTATTTCGGAAATTATGCGATTCATCGATGACAACCAGGTCGTAATTTCCCCAGTTAATGGTAGCCAGATTGATATCGCCGGTCCAACCGCCGTCACGACTTAGGTCAGTGTGCGACAGAACGGTATAAGAGAAGCGATCGTTAACGAATAAGTTGAGTTCACTGTTGTTTTGTGCTTGATAGACGGTCCAGTTCTCACGCAATTTTTTCGGGCACAAGACGAGAACCTTATGATTGAGTAATTCAAAGTACTTAATAATTGCTAATGCTTCAAAGGTCTTGCCGAGACCTACGCTATCGGCGATGATACATCCGTTATGCCTGAGGATCTTATTGATAGCCCCCTTAACACCATCTTTCTGAAATTCGAAAAGGAAATTCCAAATGTCAGTATCGACTATCTGACTTTTCTCACTAAGCAAATCAGTTCTAGCTTGATCATCAAGATACTGCTCAAATATATGGAATAGAGTCTTATAATAGATGAATTCCGGGGAATGATTCTGGTATAACTGTGCGAGGTAAAGCAGTACCTCCTGTTTAACGTCCTCTACCAAATCTATGTCATTCCAAAGTTCATCGAACCATGTCTTAAGATCATGTCGATCTCGGTTACTATCAACCTCGAGGTTTAGCTCGATGTTATTCCCTGCTGAACCCATTCCAAGCCCTCTAATAGTGAAATTGGAGCTGCCCATGATGGCGTGCTCGACTTGATTGTGATGAATATGATACATCTTGCCATGCAGTAAATTGGATTGCTTAACTGACCTAATCTCAACCTTATCTTGAATCCATTGTGCACATTGTTCAGCAATGTGTTTTTGTTGCAGCCTATTTGATATTGTAAGCGAGTCATCCTCGATTTTGAACGCCTTCTTGTCAGTTCTATTGGGATCGAGCGACTTGATGAATCGAGGCTCGCCAAAGAGGAAATTCAAGCTTTTAATGCCAGTTAGATACTCTTTTAGAGCTTCAAAGGCATAAATGGTGAAGTATGCGGACACAATCGAAAGGGTAGAACCTTCCTGAATCTTAGCTTTCAGGAAATCGCCAACGTTACCTCGTTTATAATTATCCCTAATTCCCGATGGCGGTAATGCTGGTGACACAGGATTATCTATACTGTCCAGACTCATAATATTTGCCTCAAATATCAGGCTAATTCAAAATGACTGACGCAGAAGTCTGCCTGTTCGAACACGGCTAGCGTATCCTTCACTGCTGGCAAGAGATCTTGTTTTATGCTGTAAAATACCCTAGGTATAACCTTGCCGCCTCTCCCTATGTGAATATTAGCACTGATGTATTAGTGAATCAATCATACTTTGGTCACTCGTTGAATTCCAGTGAAACCATACCAATCAGTCCTGCTGTAAATCAGGTATTATGTCCCCAGAATACCCTAGTTGAGTCCCAGGGCATCTCGCAGGTTGCCTTCAATTCTTTTCATATCCGGCAGCGGCATTATTCCAAGCTTCTTTGCTATCATGCCCTGCTTTATCGTCCTTATGATTCCTGTTGCAGCGGAGGGGAAAAGCAGCCCGGCCTCCTGCCAATCGCTGATAAGGTGGTAGCCCATCAAAATTCGGCCAGTCCTGCCGGTGATTGCTGCGATTATAGCTTCTTGACGGCTTTGATGATAAGCATCTGAGCTTACTATGACTGCTGGACGCCGCCTCTCTCCAGTTTCATCGGAGAAGATAAACCCGACAAGGACCACATCTCCGCGTTTATAC
>JAUWLY010000192.1 GCA_030613445.1 Candidatus Stahliibacteriota bacterium
TGACATTCTTTCGCTTAGTACCCTGCAGAGTAAAAAAGGCCGTTTTTCTCTGTCCCTTCCAGAACCTATGATTGTCCAGTTATCCCTTTACAGCGTTGTTGGAGAAAAGGTTTTATCCTGGATGATTTCTGTACCTGAGGGAACTTCCCATCACACCAAAGACATATCTATTTTGAGCGCTGGTATCTACATCTTGAAGGTAGAAACAAGTAAAAAGGAGTATAGCGACAGTAGGAAATTTATTTATGTAAAGTAACTGAAAGGGAAAAGTAGAATGAATATTATTGTTTTTTCTTATGTTAAGAATGACAAATTATAAGGAGGTGGACGATGCGTAGCATATATATTTTAGTAATGATGTGTTTCGCAGGAATCAGCATTGTTTCTGCTGAACCGACCGCGCGTACATATATTTTCGCGGCGATGGAATCCAACTTCAATGATGAACTTATTGATTCGCTCGCCAAATATTTTGATGTAGTCATTACTCATGAGGGGCAAAGAGAATATAACCCTATGTTTCGTGATTCTAATGAGGTGACCTGGCGTAGGAATAAACCTCCATGGGTTTTGTTATACAAGGATGCGATGACTTTGATTGGACCTGTGGTTGATACTTTATCAGGAGATACTACTTACTGGGGTGACAAAACTATTGGCGGTGGTGCGAGCGTAGGCGGATTCTGGCACTATGATTCGATCTTCTGGGGATATGGGGCATATAATCCAGATACATTTTTTATGATGAAGACACGCTGGACTGACTCATTAGGAGGGCATCATGATATCTATGATCGTGTCCATGCTGGTGATGCAATATGGTGGGGTCGATGGGCAATGGATTATGGCGAAGAAGACTGGCAGGTCTTTTATGGCTGTAGCACCAAGGTGCAGTGCTTGCGGAATTATCAAGATTTGTCTTACGACGAAACATATTTTGACGGGATATTCATCGATAATCTATTGCAGTATGTAAACTATTTGGCTTATAATATGTACCCAAAGCAATACATGTTAGATACGATACAAGGAATAGTTGACTCAGTTAAATTCCGTAATGCCGTGTATTCATTTGCTCAGACAGTTTCTGCTGAATATCATAATACTGCAACACCACCACAGCACGGTTGTCAGATTCTTGCTGTTGCAAATCTAAACAACACCTACAGGACGCCAGCATATGATTCCATATGGCGAAGGAACGTAAATGTCTTGGATGGCGGAATGGAAGAAAGCTTCGTCACGATGGGGTGTAGTTTTACCGATTGGCACAAGTTCCTCCATGAAATATCAATAGCTGAATCTCTTGGTAAGATGTCTTTGATGTGCAAAAAGGTTGACGGGTTTGAGTGGGAAAACCATACTCCCTTTGGTTACACAAAATTTGATTCTACGGATTTAATATTCGGCTTTGCCAGTTATCTTATGGCTTATGATTCAATGGCATGCTTTTATTTTACTCCCAAAGACAGCCAACATTATACGTTTGTTTGCCGGGCACCAATCATAGATGTTGATTTAGGCAAACCGATGGGACTATACATTTTGAGGAATGATAGTCTTGCTTATCGGTATTATGAGGAAGGAGTGGCGTTTGTTAATGCTACACAAAATCAGCTAACCGCTGGTTTTAGTGGTGATACGCTCTTAAAGTTAGATGCGAAAGCCGAAGTTGTTTCACTGGTAGAGTTGTTTACACTTAACCATCATGAAGGTGCAATATGTTTATATCCGCCGTATTACTTTCATGGCAGCGGCTTCGAGCCTGATGACCGTTTGTGCTGGGAGAATTATTGTCTTGGTGTGCAGGGGATTACGAATTATGGTGCTGAGAGAATCTATGTTGATGAGCCGAATGGAGTGATGCCGCATTCTGGTGAATGGATGTATAGAATCTATGGCACGGACGTAAGTTCGGATACCAGTCTTGTGAGATTCAAGGTTTTCCCTTATAATATTTTGATAAAAGATTCCGCCTATTTGTCTTTCTGGATATATGTTGAAGATGCACCTGGTGATTCGGCGCCGATTGGGCTTGATTGTTTATTGAAAAGCGGCAAGCGGTTGAGTGAGTGGACAAAATTTGGCAGGATATTGGACCAGTATGGCAGAGAGATAAATCCTGCTGGTCGCCGTGTGCCCGAAGGTGCGTGGTATCAATATGTGTTTACATTTAATCCTGCGGTTAGGGAGACGATTGACCATATTGAGGTGGTTTACGATGGAACTCAAATTCCTGCAACTGGCAGTTTTTGCGCATATATTGATGATGTAGAAATCCTTGATAGTTTTCCCATCCTTGATTGCTGGCATTGTGAGAAATTTCCGACCAGCCTTACCAATGGCGATCCGAACTTTTATATGAACTTCATTGCTCAAGGTGATTCGGTAAAACTAATTATCAATCCCCAGGGTAATGGTGGTGAAGGTCCACACTGGGTTAACCCAATTCCAGGAATTAGAAACAACATTACGGACATTCCTATTGATTCAACCACGACAGCCATCTGGAGCCAGTATGATAAGGCACACAGTCTGATTCTTTCGCTATTGGTCCATGATAATCAGGGTAATGACCGCTGGCTTATGTATGCAAAGAATGCGAGCAACTGGTGGCCACAAACCGGCTGGGTTGATATGGGAGATACGGCGAGGCATTATAATATGTGGGAAGGGTTCTTTAGGAACATTAGAGATGATTATACTGCGGAATATGGCAGTGGCGTTGAGCCCGAATCTATCATAGAGTTGAGACTTGAGCATTTTGCGAGGTCAGAATGGGTTGGTGATTCAGGTGGGACAATCGGGAATCTTTTCATCGTGCCTTTCACCCAGGAATTTACCATAAATCAGAATCAGACCTATACCAATATGCCATATGTAGCACTGAGGACCAAAGTGACTTCTGACATTGTGGACTCAATGAATATCCATCAGAATTATAGCGATTCGCTTGCAGATTCTACGGGCTGGATTGCATACGATACTGCCTATTGCTGGTATCTGCGAGAGGGAGAAGGAAACAACATAGTTTATATTCAATACAAGGTTGGTGGTTTCAGTGAGAGTCCGGTTTATTGCGATACCATCATCTTTGATAAAACTGTGCCGACCGGTTCGTTTGTAATAAACAATAACGATAAATTTGCCAATAACCCGAATGTAACAATTAAAAACTTGCTTAGCGATGCAAGAAGCAGTATGTCAAAGATGCGCTATGGTAACAAATACTTAGAAAATCTCGTTATAAACTCAGCATTCGATGACACGAGTCATTGGAAGACTGATACTGCAATATATCACGATAGTTTGAAACTCTATGAGATTCCAGTACAGACAACTGGCAATTACTTTTACCAATCAATTGCTCCTGAGAGCCTTGAGGCTTTTGACAATGACACGATGTTATTGTGGATAGATTTGGTAGATAGTGCTTTTATAGGTACCGGCAGAGTTGAGTTTCAATATATCTATGGTATTCCTATTGAGAGTGACTCAATCGATCCAAGAGGTCAATATCCTTTTGGCACCACAATTACAATTTCTCAAGGGACCAATGCAAAAGTATCTCAGTATAATCTTGCTTCTTATTTTAGATATCGTCCTGAGCCGCCCGCAGGAAAGATATTACTTGAGGCAAGGGTTAGGGTGTTTATTGAGGCAGGAGACATGAATGCTGGTAAACTATTTATTGATAATTTCAGGCTTGATCTGGTAAGTCCTTTTGATAGTTCTAAATTTGAAAATTATGATTCACTCAAAGAATGGACATTAGCCTCAGGCAATGGTATGAGAAAAGTATATGGTCAGTTTGCAGATGGTGCGGGTAATGAGACCGGTGTTTTATGTGACAGTATTATTGCTGATACGACCAAGCCTGCAAGAAGAATCTCATCGCCGCAGAATGGACAGACTGTCAGCGGTACAATAGCGATTACTGGCTTTGCGTATGATTACGCTGATTCTGAACAACATTTTAAGCAATATGAATTGAAATATCAAGAATATGAAGGTGCTGATACATCATGGTATGGAATTCATCCTGAATCACTATTTTATACACCCAAAAATCCAACACTTCCGCCTGCGACCCTTGGACAATGGAATACCCAGGAGGTAACTGATAATCATGGCAATGGCTGGTATAGTCTCAGACTTACGGTGCGGGATTCAGCGAGTAATTATAATGATACAACAATCAATGTGTATGTTCAAAATAAAATAAGTCTAAAAGGCGAGTTTTCAGGCTTTACCAATGATGTTTATGGATTAGCTGCACAAGATGAGATTTATATCGGTGAAATTGGGACTGGTAAGATCTATCGTTATAATGCTAATTATCAATTAATAGATACTTTTAATTTAATTGATTCAGTTGGCATTGGTTTTCCTCTGGCAATGGCAATTGATGATTCAGGAAAACTATGGGCAAGTAACATAACCAGTCATCTTGTCAATAGGTTTACTCCACAAGGCAATCTATTATTGCAATTTGGTAGTGGTTTTTCATTACCTTCAGGCATTGGATTAGATAATTCGGGTAATATCTGGGTATCAGATAGAATGCATAACAAGATAAAGAAATTTGATCAGGATGGCAATCTGCTATTTCAATTTGGTACAAGAGACAGGGAACATGGCGAAATAAGATTGCCAATAGGTATTGCCCTATTTGATGACAAAATATATATTGCAGACTCAAGAAACAGACGTATATCAGTCTTTGATACCCTGGGCGATTTTATTAGGGTTATTGGGGAATCAGCTGGATTATTAATGCCGTTTGGTCTCACCATAGATTCAACTGGTTGTTTGTTTGTGAGCGACTTTCTTGGTGATCGGGTAATTGAATTTGGTCCTTCTGGAAATCAATTGCTTGAGATCGACAGTATTCTTGATGCACCATCAGGAGTCGCTTTATCCTCAGATGCAAATGTTTTGTATGTGTCTGATACTAAGCATAAACGAGTACTCGCATTTACAGTGAGGAGTGAACCACAAGGCGGTGGCGGTCCACAATCACACAGTGATGTCTATATTAATAGATTGATGTTTGATGTTTATCCGAGCATATTCTCAGAGCAATTAATTATTAGATTACAGGGCATAGAGCAAGGGGCAAAGAGCGAGGTGCAGTTGAATATATACGATGTAACGGGTCGGTTAGTCAAACATTTCTCACTTCCTACTTCTGACTTTCCACTTCCCACTTCTATAGTCTGGCATGGTGAAGATAATAAAGGTAGACAAGTTTCCTGTGGTGTTTATTTTATAAGGCTTGTCATAGATGCTGTTGGAGGAACAGAAGATTATAAAAAAACAAAGAAGGTAATATTGCTGAAGTAATTCTGAAGGAGGTTCCTGAAAAAGTTCCGAAATCTCTTATTATACGTATAGGTAGGATGCACTGTAAATTACATGAATTGAAAATTATTAAAAAATTGCTGTTGTTATCTATATTATTCAACCGTTTTGCAGATTAGATTTTGCTTATTAAAGCATAATTCCTTTTTTCATCATCCCCTCGGCGATAAGAATAAAAATATTCTGGATGGCATTTTGTGCAGAGGTCGAGTGATGCGAGTAAATCTTTATTCCCCAAATCTTCGATTACTGCAGATTTAAGATCAAGAAAATATTTTTGATCTTTGAGAACAATAGCATTTTTATATTTTTTATTAAACAACTCAACAACGTCTTGTTTAACCTCATAACAACAAGGACCTATTGAGGCGCCGAGACAGTATTTGTAATTATCCATTAATTCTTTTGCCCTTTTTACAATGCCTTTAATAATGCCTTGCCACCCGCAATGAATAATACAGACTTTTTTATCATTAAAAAGATATACGGGTAAACAATCGGCAATTTTTATACCAGGAACAATGTTCCTTTTTTGTAAGATTAAACCATCCCCCATACGACTACCATTAGAATCAAGATT
>JAUWLY010000221.1 GCA_030613445.1 Candidatus Stahliibacteriota bacterium
CGCAGCATATCTCCGTAATCATGTTCCGCCCATGGGGAACATGCGCCCGACGCGAGTCGAACACGCAACCTGCGGATCCGTAGTCCACCGCTCTATCCAATTGAGCTACGGGCGCACAAGGGGGACACCCCCTTGTATCCAAAAAACTTTTGGAACGGCATCAAAACTTTTTCGGATGCCTTTAATCCCCCGTTCCGACGATCGCAAACATCGAGATTAAAAGCTTTCGCCGTGTTGGATGCCACCTGCTTTTCATTACATCTGTGAGCACGACGCCACTCTAAAAGGCACAGGATTCAGGGAACAGATTGTTAAATAAATTTTTTTACTGATTCCTATTTCCTAATCCCTGTTCCCTATTAATCCCCCGTGCCCGTATGTCTCTATCGCTGAGCATGGAGGTTAATCCCATGTTAACACCATCTGTATTTCATTACATCTCTTAACTACCGTTATCTCGGCTCTTGTCCTTCCCGCCATTTCTGTTCCAACTGAGTATCATTATAACCATGAAAAATAGTGTTGTCAATACACTAACTGGAATATAATAAAAAGTGTGTAAAATTGTTGAAAAAGAAAAAAAATGGGGGAAGGGAGTCGGGAAGTGGGGACACTTATGAAAAAATTATTCCTTACGGAATTTGATGGCAGTGATAAAAAAGCAGATTACAATGAGAATACAGACACATGGAGTTACATATTAAAAAATTGCCTCTTGATACACTCCTCTCAATAGTTCATCTCGCTAACCTCGATATCTTCGACAGCAAATTCTAATTTACAAAACCAGCCGAGACTATAGATTTTGTCGAATGTGAAGCTGCAAGTATCGCTATAGTCTCGAGTCTAACGAAGTTAGAAAGAGGAAGTATTGAGATGTCGTAGATCCTGAAGAATTGAAGGGACCTGCCACTTTTTTCAAATACTTTTGAGACTTACGCATCTCAGTCCTTCGATATCTTCGACATCTCGGTTTACTCGATACTAACACATCTAGTGAGTTGGACGATGAAGAGATAGAACAACGGACTGTTCGTCCGTGGCGCTGAGTAGTTACATCACGCAAATACAAATATTTTACAGTGTCTTAAGATAAACAACTTTCTTATCAATTCATCCTGTATCAAATATAAGTCAATAATCGAGAGTATTGACATAATTCATAATCTTATTATAATATAGATAGAAAAGTTAAGATGAAACTATTTTATAAATGTGTTTCTTTATTAACCAGTAGCCTAATTTCGTTTTTGACAATCACAACACTTAATGCGCAAAAAATTGACCCACTGTTTGATACTAATAAAATAATCAAACAAGTAAGTGACCTTCAGAGGCTAAACGAATCGAGAAATAATGAGTTCCCGGTTGACACAAATATCATTTACATTCCTGCTCAGAATAGTCAATATTGTCCCGCTGTCGCTTTTGATGGCACTAATTACTTTATTGTATGGGAAGACAAACGTCTTGGTTTTGGTATTTATGGTGCAAGAGTAAGTTCAAGCGGTGAAATCCTTGATTCAGCAGGTATTACTATCTCGACTGCCTATGGATTAGTAGAATGGGTAATGTCGCCTTCAGTTACTTTCGACGGCACAAATTATTTTGTTGTTTGGCAATATGGTCGTCACGGTTATTCTTATGATATTTATGGAGCAAGGATTTCTCCATCTGGGGTTGTCCTCGACCCGGATGGTATTGCCATATCAACTGCAGTAAACTGTCAAGTGGATCCTTCAGTTGCATTTGATGGAACAAATTATTTTGTGGTATGGACAGACACTCGTAACAGTACTGATATTTACGGCGCACGTGTCACCCAATCTGGTACTGTCCTCGACCCGGATGGTATTGCCATATCAACAGCGTCAAATATCCAACGGTATCCTTCGATTATTTTTGATGACACGAACTATCTGGTCGTTTGGGAAGATTTCCGGCCTGGGATATCAATCAATATTTACGGTGCGCGTGTAGCCCCGTCTGGAGTGGTCCTCGATCCGGATGGAATTGCGATATCAGATACATCTGTTGGAGAACGACCTTCTGTCAGCTTTGGTGGTTCAAACTATCTTGTGGTTTGGAATGATCATCGAAATGGTGTTGATTTTGATATTTACGGTGCCCGCGTCGCCCAATCTGGTACTGTCCTCGACCCGGATGGAATTGCTATATCAACTACAGCCGATGACCAGTTATACCCAACAGTTACCTTTAGTGACACAAACTTTCTTGTTGTATGGACAGACTATTACTCTGATACTTCTATTATCTACGGCGCAAGAATTAGCCAATCCGGAGTAGTGCTTGACCCAGATGGTATTGCGATATCAACTGGAGGTTACGGATTTTCTTCTGTTGGTTTTGATGGTGTTAACTATTTTACAGTATATCACTATTCATCTGACATCTATGGTACCCGTGTTTCGCAAGATGGCGTTGTTCTTGATCCAGATGGTATTATCATCTCTATGGCGGGTAATAGCCAGTATTGGTCTGCGATTGCGTTTGATGGCACGAATTATCTTGTTGTCTGGACCGATGGGCGTGAAACTATGAGTTCAGATATTTATGGTATGCGTATTTCTTCTTCTGGCTTCTTACTTGACTCCGTTGCTTTCGTTGTTTCAGATGCCGCCAGAAACCAACATTCTCCCCAAGTTGCCTTTAATGGTTCAAATTATCTTGTGGTTTGGGATAACGACAATAATGGTGATATTTACGGCGCTCGTGTATCCCCGTCTGGAGTGGTACTTGACCCGGATGGTATTGCGATATCAGACAGTGGTAATGCATGGTCCTGTGCGGTTGCTTCCGATGGTGTGAACTACTTTGTTGTTTGGACAGATGCACGCCCTGGTAGTAATTATTATGATATTTATGGTGCACGGGTTTCACAATCGGGTGAAGTACTTGATCCTGGTGGGATTGTCATATCAGATGCAGTTGAGGGTCAATTTGAACCGGCAATTGCTTTTAACGGAAGAAATTATTTTGTAGTATGGTCAGATGCCCGCAATTCGTATTGGCCCCCCGATATTTACGGTGCACGTGTTAATAAATTGGGAGTGGTACTTGACCCGGCTGGTATCGCAATTTCACTCGCCTTTAATTTTCAATTCACACCATCTATTGTATCTGGTGATACCAACTATCTAATTGTTTGGGAAGATTATCGAAATGACCCGACTCCATGGATGAATAATCCTGATATTTACGGTGCGCGAGTTACACCATCAGGTGTTGTACTTGATACACAAGGTATTGCTATATGCACGGATACCTGCCGTCAGATCTTGCCGGATGTTGCCTTTGATGGCGATGATTATGTGGTTGTTTGGCAAGATAATCGTAAGATCTTCAAATGGCATATTTTCGGCGCAATATTGAATCAAGCGGGTTTAATAATTGATTCCTTCATAGCCGCCTCAGAATCAAGACACAATGATTTTCCTGCCCTGGCACATGGAAATGATGATCAAATATTTATCACCTATTATGCCTGGACTGATTCCATTAATAGTCATCCAGCAAATACATTCCGAATATGGGGCACATTCTATCCATTTACTGGAATTGAAGAAGATGAAGGACTCCAGACACCAACACAAAAATTTCCTCTTGAGGTCTATCCCAATCCTGTTCATAAAAAGTGTAATATTAAGTACATCTTACCACAAAACACTAAAGTCAATATATGTATTTATGACGTAACCGGAAGATTGATTAAAGAAATCATTAATGAGTCCCAAAATGTTGGTATTCACAATAAGACATTTGGCGTAACCGATTTATCTCAAGGCATCTACTTCATTAGATTAAATACTGAAAATTATACAGATACTGAAAAAATAATTCTTATAAAATAGTAAAGATAATAGAACCAGGACTGATGTGGGGCGGCTGATATGGGTCAAATCAATAACGACACATGATAGATACTGGATACTAGATACTAGAAAGAAAATAGGGAATGGGTGTTGACTTTGTGACAGATGTTACAAAAAAAAGATCTGGTGAAACGGTGACAAAGAGAAACGGTTGCTTCGCAGATGATTACGGAGATAAAAAACACAGATTATATAGATGAGGAATGGAGTCTCACGGCGATCTCAAATAAATTAGTTTCTAGTTTCGAGGGCTGACCCCCTATATGCCTAGTAGCAAGTATCAAGAAAGAACTTGAGTTACCTGTTGATTGTCCAAGAGCAATTCCAGACGGTATAATTCAACGTTTTTTAAAGGTGCATAACAAAATCAAAAATGTGTGAATTTAAAAAAAATACACAAAAAACATAAAAAAACTCTCGAAATTTCGAAGACTATCTATACCCTCCATAAATACTATATTGTCCCTTTTCTTATCGTTTAAGTATATATTCTAAACCATATATTGGTATGTTGATGTATGTCAATGCCACAGGGTTCTTATACTGCACGATGGGACGGTAGGGATTCTGAAGGCAGATATGTCTCAAACGGTTCTTATTTTTGTGTTGTGAAAACGAACGGCAGCAGCACTACTTAAGTAGTACATATCAAATAAGTAAAGACAGAAGATATAAATTATAGCACAGGGGGAGTGACATTAACATCACTCCCCCTTTCATTTGTACCACATTTGCACGGGCTCAATTCAACATAATCAACTATCTCAACCTGTAAATGCGAGAGTGTTCGGCATAGGGTATCTGGGAGAGGCCCCGGGTGATTTTTGGGTGTAGGGGGGGATGTCTATGCCAAAGTAGACCTACGGACTTACCCTCCGTTGCGTTGCCTGACACAACCACCTTAACCGCAGGATATACAACGCATCACTAAGTATTAGCTCCAAACTATATTTCTGTGTGTCTCATTTGTGCCAAAATAGTTAGAAACTCACCCCTTGACATCCAACGAGATACTATTATAATAATATAATACCATATAATATATTTCTATAATTTTTTGTATATCTGCTAACACTGAATAAAAAGGAGGAAAAAATGGTTAATAACAAGAAACATGTATTTTTAACCGCCCTTTTCCTTTCGTTATTACCGCTGCTTTTATCAGCCCAATGGCTTGAAACAACAATTGCGGTAGGAGATGGGCCTATTGCTTTGGTCTATAATCCGACCAATAACAAAGTCTACTGCGCTAATGATTATAGCGATAATGTCACGGTGATTGATGGCGCAACCAATGCGGTGATTACCACGATTACAGTAGGAGATTACCCTTGTGCTTTGGTCTATAATCCGACCAATAACAAGGTT
>JAUWLY010000191.1 GCA_030613445.1 Candidatus Stahliibacteriota bacterium
TAAAGCAGGGAGCTAGTGAAGCGTCGGCCCAATTGTTGACTGATGCGATTGATAGATTTCCCAGATTCCCGGTTTTCAAGAATAACCTTGCCGTACTCTACGAGAGCATTGATAAACCAGGAGATGCCGAAAAGCTCTATAGGCAAGCTCTTGAAACAAATCCCGGAGATGAAGTCGTGTGCCAGAATCTTGCTGACTTTTATTATGAAGCTCAGATTCTAGGTGCCGCTAAAGAATTGTATGAGAAGATACCAGATGAAAACAGAGATTGGCAGATCTTGTTCAAACTGGGTAATATATCATTGCGTCAGGGCAATTCGGGTAGTGCCATGGATTTTTGGCAACGAGCTCAGCAATTGAATCCATCAGAAGAAATTATTGCACGTAACATCAAAGTGTTGAAGAAATCGGGTGGGAAATAGCTTTCAGAATCTGATCAGGTACATTGGGCAGAAGACCTCATTTAGATGCCAGAATTATAAAGAAAAACCACTCAAACGGCGTATCAGGGTTAGAATGAGGGCATTGAAGATCAAAGATTTTGTGGATTATGAAGTCTACCTGAGAGCCAATGATACTGAATTGGGTAAATTGGTGGAAACGCTGACGATAAATCTCTCGTATTTTTTCCGAAACCTTGAGACTTTTTTCTTTTTGAAGGATTATGTATTCCCGGAGCTTAAAAAAAAGAAAGCCGATTTGGTTTTCTGGAGCGCTGGATGCGCACAAGGTGAGGAGCCGTATTCTCTGGCAATCATTGCTGCGGAGAGTAGAATGCTTGAGAGCGTGAAGATATATGGTACTGACATAGACGGCAGGGTGTTGGATGTTGCACACCACGGGTTATACTCAGACATAGCTTTGCAATATACTCCAGAAGATCTACAGAGGAAATACTTCAAGCGTGTTCCCGGTGGTTGGTTGATCGATAGTAGGTTGCAAGAGCGGCTTAGATTCCTGAATATTGATCTTTTTGCGATCCCTCCTTTCGGACCATGTGATTTGATAATGTGCCGGAATGTGTTGATCTATCTTGGCCGAGATGCCCAGTCAACTATCCTAAGATATTTCTACGATCATTTGAAAGCTGATGGATACTTGGTTATCGGTAAAGTGGAGTTGCTGATAGGTCGTCCTGAGGCGGAGTTGTTCAACACAATTAGCCGAGTGGAACACGTTTACCAGAAAAAAGAAATGCCTTCATAAGAGAAGTGGGAAAAGGACAGTGCGGGTTAGCTATTCGTGGAGATAAACGAACAAAGGGTTGGTATCGGTGAAGTTAAGGTTGTCCAAGGTAAGCTTAAACTTGTGGCTGCCGGCGTTGGTTCCTGCATTGTGATAATGCTTTATGATGAGACGAAGAGAATTGGCGGTCTGGCACATTGCCTTTTACCGTTTGGTGACGATATGAGTCTAAAATATCCACGTAATGCAATAGCCGAGATGCTCAGACAGATGTCATTTAGAGGTGCATCAAAGGGCAAGGTCGTTGCAAAAATAGTAGGCGGAGCTACAATGTTTGAAGGTTTTAAGCGGCATGGGATTGGTAAACGGAACGTAGCAAAAGCCAGGGAGGAATTGACAAGACTGGACATTTCAATAGTCGCGGAAGACGTACTTGGTAACTGGGGTAGATCTATTTCGTTCAATCTTGATAATGGTGAAGTCAAGGTCAGGTCGTATCGGCACGGTGAGAAAATTCTATGATGACAATGAGGCGCGGATTACACGGAATGAGCGCTGATTGCACGAGGTCCTTCATTTCTGGGATCTCTGCGTCATGACAATCATGGCGGGGTATGGTATATGAAAAAAAAGGTGCTGATTGTTGAAGATTCAATTCTGATGCAAAGGGTCATCGGTGACATTATTACCTCGTCTGGAGATTTTGAGATTTGTGGTTATGCCCGTGATGTAGTCGAAGGGTGGGCGAAATTTAATAAACGGCAGCCTGATGTCGTTACCCTAGATTATGAGCTGCCTGGTGAGAACGGTTTGGTTTTGCTGAGTAAGATCATGAATTCAAAGCCAACACCTGTTCTTATGCTATCGGCGCATACGAAAGAAGGTGCTGAGTTGACCATCCGTTCATTAGAGATGGGGGCAGTGGATTTTTTTACAAAACCGTCGGGTCCGATTTCTATTGATCTATATAATTATAGGGCAGATTTGATAGATAAACTGCGGACCGCGAGTCAAGCAAGGCTTCCCCAAATGCTGGTGCGCAAGGTTCGGGAGAAAGTATCGGCATTTCGGGAGCTTTATGTTGGTATCGCTGCATCGACCGGTGGTGTACGTGCGCTCAACTATATTATTCCTTCACTTCCAGCAAAGTGTGGCTTACGAATTATTGTGGTGCAGCATATGCCGAGGTATTTTACTGCCAGTCTTGCCTTGCATATAAATGAACGAGCCAGTATGGTTGTTAGAGAAGCGGCAGACGGCGACTCAATCTCTGATGGAGAAGTTCTTGTTGCACCAGGTGGGCATCATATAAGAGTCGATAAGACGGGAACCAGAATTGTGTTAAGTGATGAACCAACAAGACATGGCGTTAAACCATCGGCAGATTTTTTATTTGAATCTATGGCAAGAGCCTACAAAGAGTCTGCAGTCGCTATTGTTTTGACTGGGATGGGGCGTGACGGTGCCGCCGGGATCAAACTGATTAAGAAAAACAAAGGTGTTATTATTGTTCAAGACCCGGATGACGCGGTCATCGGGGGGATGCCGCAATCAGCGATAAACACCGGTGTGGTCGATTATGTTCTACCGCTGAATCTAATCCCCGACAAAATTTTTGAGCACATTACGAAAAAGAAATGAAAGAAGAGATAAAGGATCTACAAGAGCAACTCAACGCGTTAGAATATAGAGTTAAACACTTCAAACCTGAAGATGACAAACCGATAAGGGATGAAATCAGAAAAATATACGTCGATATTGCGAATGGTCTTAAAGTCCTCACCCATGCTCAGGAAAAACTGAGGGCGGTTGTTCATGAGTTTAAGAAGAGCAAGACATCTCGTACTGAAGTTGGCAAATTTTATTCTTTCGTAAAATCACAGACATCAGCGGAGTTGGACCTGGCTACTTTGCTTGACCGCGCCTGGAACCTTATTGTCATGGAGGATTTTGATGAAGCAATAAAGAGTCTTAAGAGGGTTCTTGATATCGATCCAAAGAATATAAGGGGATTAGGTTTGATGTGTTTGGCTTTGATGGACAAAGATCAATATGATAATGCAATGATGCATCTGCAAAAGGTCTTGATTATTGAACCTGATAACCCCTTTGCGCTCAACAACCTGGGCTATATATGTTATAAAAAAGGCATATGGGGTGAGGCTATAGAGCATTTGGTCAAAGCCGCGAAGCAAAGAAAAGACCGAATGGCATCTCTGTATGCCAACTACTACTTGGGTTTGGTTTACTACGAGCGGTCAATGCTTGATGACGCAGTTAGATTTTTTGAAAAGGCACTCAAGCTTGGGCCAAATTTGCAGGAAGCTTATTATTATCTGGGTTTGACCGAGATCAAGCGCTATGAGTTCAAGAAGGCAATCGGCTATTTCGAAAGATGTATCGTGATTGACAGCAAGTCAAAATACGGCAAACTTAGCAAGATTGAGCGCGATAAGATAAAACCTTTGATTGATAAAAACAAGAATTTGAAGGATTTGAGACATAAGCAATCCAATGATAATGAGTAGAGCGATGCAAAACCGAGAACTCAAACACTATCTGCTCGATGTCATCGATATAGTAAAAAGAGTGGGTGACTATTTATTCAAGAGCGCTGAGAAGACAAAGCAGGTTCGTTTCAAGGGAGAAGTTGATATTGTAACACAGTTTGATGAAAAGTCTCAGGACATGATCGTTACGGAACTGACAGAGAGATATCCCCGATATGGTATACTCAGCGAGGAAGGTATAAGCTGTAATGTCGATGCTCCGTTGAAGTGGATAATCGATCCCCTGGATGGTACAACGAATTTTGCTCATGGGTTACCGATTTGGACGATTTCCATCGCCCTGGAGGTAACCGGAGATATTTTGCTCGGTGTTGTCTATGACCCGACGCGTCAGGAAATGTTTTTCGCAATTAAAACCAAGGGTGCGTTCAAGGATAAGAAGAGAATAAAAGTATCTACTATTCGGAAATTAGGCCGCGCGCTTCTTGTCACTGGTTTCCCTTATGATATAAGAACCTCAGATGACAACAACTTGGAACACTTTGCCAATTTCGCGATACGTGCTCAGGCTGTGAGACGTTTGGGATCTGCTGCACTGGATCTGTGCTACACTGCATGCGGTAGATTCGATGCTTATTGGGAACTCAAACTTTCACCGTGGGATCAAGCTGCAGGTTCGTTGATTCTCGAGGAGGCAGGTGGCAGGATCACTGATTTCAAGGGTCGCAAGTTTGATATCTATGGTGATGAGGTTCTTGGTACAAACGGTCTAATTCACAGTCAAATGATGGAAGTGTTGAAATTGTAGGTTTTTGATTATCGCCAGTCTTCAAAATGCATATTTGAATATCAAACCTGCAGCATATTGTCGTCCATTGAGCAAGTATCCATCATAGATTTGTTTGGTCTCATCGGTTGCATTATGCATGGTTAGAAATATCTTGAAGAGCTTGTATTGGTAGCCAATACTCGGGCTTATCAAAAACAATGCCGGTAGATCATCCGTTACTCCGTCTCGCGCCGCATAATGTACTGCTTCCGCAGCTATCTCAAAAGGTCCCATCTTTATGCTAACCGAATCACACGCTGCATGTCGGGGAACAAATGCAATCGTTGTATCCAACCAATCATATGTGACATGCAAGGAGTTTCTGAAATGCATATTCCTGTATGTGAAGTAATCTTTGACTGTTACGCAGATCTTTAGTTCCTCGACATTCTCTTCTGTTCGTATAACAAAACCTTCGCCAGGCGCAAGTTTTTCGTACCAATTATTATAAGAGCCACTAATTCGGAAGTTGTGGTGATAAAGATCTAGCTCAATATCGAGAGCAATGCTGGTTTTGAGACTCTCGCTGGGTATTGATATTCTGTATTGAAGCGGCAGCGCTGGATCAAATTTCTCTCTTAGTGTTTGTATGATAGGACCGGTTTTGAACCTTGCGCTAACTTTCACCACGGGGTTAAGATATTGTATATTGAACGTCGGTGCTGGAAAACTACCAGACAACGGTGAACCGATCGCCAGATGCAAATTCCTTATGTGTAATTTACAAGTTAGGTTTGGCTCGAGGTTTTTCCCTGAATAAATGCCGTCAATTTTGAAGTGAGGCAGGTAGGTGACCCGATCAAAGATAAGGTCTACACAACAACTGTATTCTTGATAATTAAGGCCGTTGATCTGCCAGATATCAGCATTGGTGCCAGCAAAGATGGTGGCCCACGGTAGGTTCATTACGATATCCAGGGTTGGGTGGAGTAATCGGTATTCATCGCTTCTTTTATGGAAAAGAGCGTTAACCGATGGTTTCAAGGAGAGTCGGTTTAGTGGTATTGAGTAGGAAAGCGCACCACTTGCGCTTATTACTGAGTCCCAATCTTCACGTTGATCATACAAGGAGGAAAAGCTAAAGTTTCTAAACACGATATCACACAAACCGCCAAAATACTGACCTCCGTAACAACTAAACTCAACACTTTGTTCTACTGGTTCTATCCACAAGCGTGGTTCCGGAAATATTACTTGGGAGAGGTCAGGGATTGGCGGCAGGGAATCAATGCTGACAAGGAAGAATAGGAGTCCTATCATATATGTTTGCGCTCAGAGCGCTCGAGTTGCAGAATCTCTGCCTGCGATATTTTTCTTGAGTTTTTCTATTTTCGTTCGATTTGGTTTTTCCATGATGCCTTTTTCGGTTACTATGCCATTTATTAAATCCGCTGGTGTAATATCAAATGCAGGGTTGCAAATCATTGCCTGGTCAGCGACGATTATTTT
>JAUWLY010000173.1 GCA_030613445.1 Candidatus Stahliibacteriota bacterium
CGGATTGTGATGCAATTCTATTGGGTAATGCTAGCCGTGAATACTGCAAACGATACAGGCGGGCAAGATACGTGTGCGGGAGATGGTTACCCACCGGCTGGGGCTGGCGGAAACAGGCCACCCCTGTTTGTCATTGCGAGGCTTATCCTCTTTGTCATTGCGAGGAACGGAAGTGACGAAGCAATCTCTCAGCAAAATTCCAAATGCCAAAATCCAATCTCCAAACAAATCCTTCAAAATGTAAAAAAAAGTGAAAAATGACAGAGCAAACGTAAAAGATTTGCATTTTAAGTTGTCATTTTGATTTTTAACCTTTGATTTTTGAGTTTTGTTCAGGATTCTCTAAAAGTGATTATCGAACCACAGAGGTAGATAGCGATCGCTTTCTGAGCAGGCGAGAATATCAGGTAACAACATGGCTTCTTGTTACCTTAATACCTTGAACGTAATTTGTTTCGACTCAATTGAATATATGCTATCACTTTTGATTATTATATAACAATATAGAATACTAATAGATATGCTATCTGATCCACTCTTGTAATAAGTTAATGAATTGATGCATAATGACCTGGAGATGATAGTATTTGGTGTGCTAATACAATAGGATAATATGTTGATGAATGATCTTGATATTCGAAAGGTATTAAAGAGTGAACTGCTAGATAAGCATGGGAATGATTCGGAAACAATGATATTAGAGGAGTTGGCCCTCAAACATGGTAGAACCAGGATTGATTTGGTCGTTATTAACGACCGACTGCACGGATATGAAATCAAGAGCGATCGGGATAGTCTCAAGCGCCTAACAGAGCAAATAAACATATACAGTAGTATCATGGATCGTGTTACGTTGGTTGTGGGTTATCGACATGCTTATAATGCTTTAAAAATGGTGCCCGAATGGTGGGGAGTAAGACTAGCCGAAAAAGATGAAGAAAGCGGGGCTGTGTTTCTTTCAGATGCTAGGCTACCTACTGATAATCCTGGAGTGGACATTAATGCTATTGCGTCTTTGTTATGGCGAGATGAAGCGCTTGATATACTGGAAGAAATTGGGGAGTCAAAGGGAGTACGTTCAAAGACTAGAACCGATATTTATAGTCGCCTAGTTCAAGTGATCGAACCAAGGCATCTTTGCGCTATAGTGAGGCGTCAATTGAAATCCCGGAAAGATTGGCGATCTGGTGCACAGCGAAGGTCATGTGGTGGTTAATCCCAGCTCTTAACCATGTTGTTGTATTTCCTGTTTCTTTACGCTGCAAGCTTATTTCCTTGATATACTTGTCACCCTCACTGAAAGTATGATTGCAATATTCAGGCATGTCACACAGTAACATCGCATTTGCCTGCCATTGAGCGGAACCAGGACCATCCCTTTTAATGGCTTCTCCACGCATAATTAACCAATAATCGTCTGAAGTATACCGTATACTTGCACTGGGGTAGGCTTGACCTTCACGCCTAATATACCTAGCATGCTGGATTGTATAATCGCTGTAAATAGGTATGCGTGGGAGTGACTTAGATGTAACTTGATCTTTCCAAGATATCCAGTCGGTTCGCTCTAGATAATGTACATCATTCTTGTGTAATTTGCTAAGATCTTCTGGAAAAGCACCACTAGCAATGATAAGGTTACGCCATTTTTCTACAGACGGCATTTTGCTGCATATAGCATCAAATTTGGGGGTATTTTGGTCAGTAATTCGAAAATCGACGATTATGTCTAGCGATTCTGGCGGTAGATTTAAAAGCGCTACAAGATTATCGATATCCCTCTTGAGGGTAGGGCTTTTAAAATCATCAATGAATAGGCGCAGACACGCACCTTGATGGTGAATGCCGAGCACTTTTTTCACTGATTCCTGGTATAGAACATCCCTTGATAATCCAGTGACAGGAATTAAAGACAGGTTGTGAATACTAGCGCATTCTCCTAGCATTTCAAGGACGTAACTTGTATCTTGTTTGATAATGGTTGGAGTTAGCAGCCATTGATCAATAAAAAATGGACGTTCGCCCCAACTTTGATATAACTGCCCTACGACTTTATTGATCACCCCATCAGTATTCAAAATGATTACCTTTCCTTTCCTATCTTTTCTGATAAAGTTCTCAGGTACAAGTTCAATTAGAGGCGAAATAAAAATCGAATCAGACTCATGTAATTGTGACAATGCAGTGCGTTCAGCCTCCTTCCAGCGTAATATTGGCACGTAGTGCCTTGAGCTAAATTGTTTCATTACTATCCTCACCTCCACTTCACTTCTGGGAAAAGCCTCCTGATCTGATTACGACCTACAAGATTGGTTAATAATTGGTATGCTTTAAATTCGTGCTGCATACGACCGGCGACTATCGCAGGATGTATATTAAGCTGCTTTGCTAAATGTTCTGCCGCCTGCGGGGATCGCAAACGACTTGCAGGGCTATTCCCCCATGCATCATGTGGGATAAGTGCTTCCCCTGCTAATTCGTTAGCCTCACGCTCTTGGGGGTCTTCTTCTGCCTCAATATCAAGATCATCATAGAACATATCGCTTTCCATATCGAAATGTAATGAGATATGAGCTAATTCATGCATTAGAGTAAACCAGAAGTTATCAATACGATCATATCTTATTGTAAGACCAATTACAGGATGTGATTTCACTGGCATGATTGCTGCACCATCGAGATATATTCGCGGGAGATGTCTCTCCACGACAACTTTGATACCATATTGATTTAGATGCTCAATTGCACGTAATGGCCCTTCCTCCAATACACTAAAATGAGAAAGCTCGTGTAGGAAATCAATATTTAGTATCCCAGGTGAATATTGGGTACTTGTTGCAACTGACATTGCCTTTTCCGATATACGAGCAGCCCAAGCTGCAAATCCATAGTCATCCATCTTACGGGCAGATCTTACGTGAGTAGAAGAACGACAAAGAACGGATTGAAGATTAATTGATCCTACTTTCTCGAAATATGGCAGTAGAATGTCTTTTGCATTATACGATTTTGGTTGATCTGGAGCATTTATCCAGCCCCAAGAAATCATTTGTTTAATTGGGAATCGATTCCAGTCTATTTCCATTAATTCACTAGGATCCTGTTCTTGAAGTAATACATTTGCTGGAATAACTAGACCAGAATGAAGCGCTCGCATCATCGAAACAGTCAAGGGTCGTTTTCCGGCGAGCACTTCGGACACTTTACTCCGACTACCAATGTATGGTATCAAATCTCGTGGAGTAAGATTCTGCTGCTCCATTCTAAACTTGATTGCTTCTATAGGTGTCGGAGGAATTAGCTGAAAATTTCGCATTTCATAATCTTGAATTAACACGGTTAGGAGTTCTAGTTTTTCATTTTCAGGTGTTCCAGGAGAAGGATCAAGATCTAATAATGTCTCGACCACAGAGAGAACTTCGTCATAATCAGCTCTATTTTTTATGATCTTATTCATGAACTTGCCCTCCATTAAAATTTCCACTTGTTGTAATCGACATGTGTCCCCAATCTTTTAATAACAATAGTCTTACGTTGATAATACACCTTAGCGTCCAACCTAAATCTATTCCCTTTAATGTTAAAAACAACATGATTGTTAGGTAAAAAACTGACGCTTCCATATCTTTCTTTAATATCATTAGGTACAGACCAATTTGCCGCTTTCGCTTCTGCAAGCCATGCAGATATTTGCGAAGTAATTTCCCTATGATTTCTGCAGTAATCATCGAGTATCCCCTGACCTATTACTTCCATGATCAGCTCACATTTGTCATTAACCTTATCTTATACACCAACTAGGGAACAATGTTCCCTAGTTGGGAACATTGTACATTAGATAATTAGATATGTCAAGTGGTTTACAAATAATTACAAAGTAAGATATCAAGAGGATTTTTAAGTGTAGGGGAATTCCAGGGACACCATACCAATTAGGCCTACTACAAATTAGGTATTATTTCCCTAGAATACACGTAGCGCACTCAAACGGTGGTACTGAGGATCAATTTAACCTGCAGGTACTGCGCAGCAAATGCAACTCAACAAAAGGTAACGAAGTAGTAGCAGAGCGAGAAGCTATTTACACTTTCCGATGCGTCCAGTGCCCAGCGATGCATATGAGGGAGTTACGTGGTGATGAAATTGCGGTTGGTCTATGTGCTTGACCAATAGGACGATTCGAGGTTTATTCGATCATCTAGTTGTTGACACAGCAAATCGTAAGTCAAGGAAAATACCATTCTTGAATCGATAAGAACTTTATCTGTGCGCCATCTTAAACGCATCTTTTCAATATAACCGAGGTCCTTGCCTCTACAGCCAATTAACATTGGCCAGATTTTTGGCGGTTCGTCGCGGTTCGGATGAAAAATTCCTTTATATTTCACGGCGTTCTGCTTCATACAATCTAATGCCCAAAACCAGTCGATTAACTGACTGAACCCAGCCTCAAATTCCGAAGACCACTCCAGAGTCTGCTTACTTGCTTTTTTTCTGAATATATCGTCAATGCCTGCTTGAAATTCCACAAAGACAAATACATTGGTCTCAGTATCACCAATTACTAAATCCGCACGGAAATCTCCGAATAGGTCGTATTCGTATGCTATTTTATTAGGACACATATTAGTGAATAATGTGCCAATATAAGCAGATAAATGTCTTCTCTGCCGAAAAAATGGGAGTAAGTGTTCTCGCTCTTTTAGCTGAGGATTCGCCGATAATAAGGCTGACAGTTCGCCGATTTCCTTCTTACAAAGGGTGGGGTTAATCTTCATATCGTCAAAGCTTTTCATTTTACCTGATTAACAAGGAAATCACCCGTACATTCTTTGTAGACGATCGTGATTAACAATATCTATTATTTCTGTCAACAGCCCTTCACGCCGGAATATTATCCTTAATGCCCTTGTAGCTCTCAACACGTACAGGTCTTCAAAGTCGGGAAGATTCCTTATCAATCTATTTCGTCTAAACGTCTGAGGGTTTAGGTATGTCAATATTTGTCGTAAAACAATTTTTCTCTCGTGACTAGAAAGAGTATCAAGTGCTATTTGTGCTCTTGGAGTAAGTTCAATCCAATCAGGCACTTGGTATTGCATATCCAAATGCTATACTCTCGATTAGAATAAGTCAATTAGTGAATTCCAGGGACACCATACCAATCAGGCCTACTACAAATCAGGTATTATGCCCCCAGAATACCATGGCAAAGTGAACAATCCGATGTATTGTGCAGTCGCTTGTCTCGGTCAATGCAAGACGATGAACTAAACAGAATGGCTTTTGTTTTGCCTGCCAAATTGATTAAAAAGGTAATTCTTCATGTGGAGCAAAGGCATAGACTTCTTCATCGGCGCTGACATATAATAAGACCCACAGGTTGAGGGCGGTTTTGAGAGCCTGCGGCAATCTATTTCTGATATGTTTGAAGTATTCTTCAGGCAGCGCCAGCCCTAGCTGTGTCCCTTGTGCTTGGTCATAATGTGATACGACACTTGCAAGTGCCCTATCAAACTGGTTTCTCACCGTAGAAGGCTTCATACTCTCCGCCAAACCCTTGCACTCAATCCGCCACAAATTACTACCTTTCTTAGCACTAATATCTGGTCCCTTGGAGACGAGTCTCAAATTATTCTGTTCGATACCGAGTTTGGTTAATTCAGCTTTAACTTTATTCTTGCTGCTACCACTATCAATTCCGAGCCCTTGGGCAATAGAAAGGCTTTCAATAGCCCAGCCTTCTGAATGCAACCACTTTACCACTGCTATAAGCACATTAACCTCAGGGACATATTGTGGTTCCATAGATTTTCTCTTTTTGATTGCCTGTTTATCCACTTAAATAAGCACAAACTTATCGTTTAGTTAATCTCTTCCCTCACTTTACCAGAACAGTGCGGACATAATTCATCTTCAAAGACCCTCAGCTAGCAAAAAAACAAACGCCCCGAGTAACCTCACTTCTCCTCCCAGCTGTCGTCCGGGCTGGCTTTCCGCTTACCTTGTGCTGGCTCTTACCTGCACATTTCAGCTTTCACCAGACCCAGCTCTTATGCCAGGTCCTTGCTTGGCTACTCGGGACAATATTCATCCTAGCACACATATAACCCAGTTGTCAATTCTCCGTACGTACTAGGAGATTAGTACCAGGTTCTAATACCGAGCCAGACTCGGTGGATGGATCGTGTTGATGCTTGTTGAATGGCTTATGCTGTAATAAGCTGAAAACACGTCAGTAGACGAGTGAAAAGCTAACTAATCCGCATATAAGCTAAGTGGTTTGGCTGGTGCTGAATATGACATACAGAAGGTTCTCATAATTGAGGCAGTATACTCTTATATATAGTGAAAGATAGGGCACGGAAGTGCCTAACACAAAAATA
>JAUWLY010000257.1 GCA_030613445.1 Candidatus Stahliibacteriota bacterium
AACGGTGTCGGGTCATACTCCTTTGAATCCGGCATGCTGTATAGTTTAACAAGCATTTCATAGGGTTTGCTGAACTTGGCATTCTGGAGAGCAACTGGTGGCCGTTCATCAGCGTCCCGCTCGATTTTTTCATAGAAGGCAAATCTGTGCTTCTTTACAAGAGCATCCAGTCGTTTAAGGTGACGTCTGAGCACCCAGCCAATAATACTGGTTGTTCTTATGGTTTCAGGCAAAGCCTCAGCAACCTCTTTTTTTCTGTCTTCATTGGCGAGCAGGTCTGAAGTTGTTTCTAAACTATTAATTTCTTTTGACAATTCTATCTTTTTCTCATTAAATCTCTCGATCCGGCACGCTGTTTCTTGTGCTTCTTTTTTGAACACCCGGATGAGTTTCTCTGGTGTTCCAGTATTATCCTTGAAATCCACTATTTCACAATTGTTTTCGATGATCTTTGCGCGTAATTGAGCACTTTCGTCCTTTTTAACGAAGTATATATCATACGAAACTGAACCGGATGTATTTATGTGTTCTTTAGAATAAGGGATATTCTCGATATTTTCAGAAAGTTTTTCCAGAGTTTCTTTTGATGGTATAATTACAGGCAAAGCTTCCGTTTGTTTGAAAGATTTTAAGATACTAATATTTCTATTGAATCCCACCCACGGCGTAAGTAAACTGATATTCTCTTCCACTTGATGTAGCCGTGCGATACTTTTTTCCCTCTCGTTCTTGACGGTCTCAAGCGCGGCGACGATTTTCTCATGATCATAGGATTCCACTACTTTCACAAATGTTTCATATCTCATCGGGCGTTTGATACTAAAGAACATCGAAAGTGGATTTTTTTTCTTGAGTACCGAGATTTGATCTAAAGCATCATCTATTCGACTAAGTTCTTCATTTGTCTTAGACGCTGATTCTTCCAGCTCGCTTATATGCACGATTCCTTCTTTCTGTAAATCATGGAGGAACTTGTCTTTCACGCTTTTATGGACAATAATATGAACTTTTTCTATTGGGACAATGGCCATTTGAGTATAAGATCCTGTACTTCTTTTATTGATTTAGCTTTTTTCTTCTTGTGCTTATCCTTCAATGCAGTAAGGGATCCATTATATTCCTGCTCAAGCTTCTTTATTTCTTTATCAGCGTCCCTTTTTGCTTCAGCGATTTTCTTTTCCATAAGTTTTCCCCTGATTTCACTCAATGAAGCCAGTTGTTTTTCGCCTTTTTCCCGTTCCTGTTCAATCAGGGAACGACCTTTTTTATCGGCATCCTGCTTTAATTTTTCGGCTTTTTCTTCGGCTTTTTTGATATCTTCGATCAATTTCATAGTGAATATTGTAGCTAGAAACGACAAAAAGTCAACAGATGGTTTTGTTCCAAAACGGGGCTGGTTCTTACAGAACGGTTATGGTCCTACACCTTATACCTTTGTTATCTTCCGTGTTTTTCGGTCGACCAATACGAAGGCAAAAATACCTATCAGGACTAAAATTGCCGCTGATAGAAATGACATTTTGTAAGCAAATATCTGACTTGCACCTGATTTTAGCAAGAGGTCCACGACCGGACCGGCAATAAGGGTGCCGGCAACGCCCCAGCTTAGGAAAAATGTTGCGTTGAACAAGGCGAATTGTTTTGCCCGTTGTTCTGGAGGTATTAACCTTGACGCATAAGAGTATGCTGACGATAGAATCACGACCAAGGAGATACCACCAAGAAAATTAGTAATGAAAATAATAACCAAATCCTGGGCAAACACAAAGCCCAGCAAATGTATGACTGCGATGATTGAGCCAAACATAAGCAAGGTTGTATCACTGAATTTCTTAGAGAGCTTTACGACAGAGAGACCACCGATAAAAATGGCGATTGATTGCATATTGACAATGTAGCCTAGAAGGTTGCTGGATACATTGAAACCCTCATTCAATACAAGATATTGAGCCTTTATCAATGCGATTGAATTCCTGCCGAAATTAATGAAGACCATTGCGATTAAGAAGGTGAAAAAGATTTTTGAATGGGAGATCACACCGACAACTTTATCTGCTGGCCTGGTAGTTTGTTTGCTCTGTTCATGACGAGTACTAATACCACCTTCGGGAACGAAGAACATGGGGATAGTTGAAATAAGCATGGTCCCAGAGGCGATGAAGAAAAGCAATCCCTGATCAAACCCCCAGCCTTCATAATATCGAGTCAATCCATCATAGGCGAGGCCGCCAATCCAGACGCCAATGAGTCTACCAATCGCACCGATACTTGAGAGCTTTCCCTGGATTTCGGTTCGTTCGTAGTCTGGATAGAGATCTGAGATTATTGCACTCCAACCTATGTTTGACATTGACCAGAATATTTCGACAAAACACATCCCAAGGATTATCATATAGCCAGCCGCATAGGTACTATCAGGTATTGTGTGGAGAAACCAGACAATACAAGTACTGATTGCAGCAAAGACCTCTCCGAGTATAATAAGAGTGCGGCGTTTTTGGTACTTGTCTGAAATAACACCCCAGACAAATCTTTGAAAGACAATATTGAGAATCATGGGGAAAGTTGCAAAAAAGGTTGTTTCTGTGACACTCAAGCCAAGGAAAAAGCGTAGATAAATCGACAAATAGCTATAAAATAGCCCTCGTCTAAACATAGCAAGTGCCTGAAATGAGCCGACACTAATAAAGGTCCTTTTTGTTGGTAGGTAAATACTTTTTTCAGTCGTCATAGTTTAGTGGAAGAGGGTTATACATCAAAGATGATCGTTGCTTTATAAAGGTCATTGACCTTGTTTACTTTAAGATTATGATAGGTTGCATTTTTTATTTCGGTTTTTATTTTGTGTCTTTTTGCATCGAGTTTATCACCCAAGAGACATGCTGATAAGCTAAATTTTTCTATGGAAATGTCGTATTCTTGAGGGATAAAACTGTGTACTGAGAAATGATAGAGTAGTTCTCGGCACCAATCAATAAAGAGTTCTTCGAGCGATTCACTGGCGATTTTGATATTGAGTTCTTTTTTCGATAAGAAATGTCCAGAGACCTGGGTCTCGAAAATAGCAATACCAATATTAATGAACAGTTCTTCAATCGTCTTGGCGTGGACCTCAATACCGATATCTGCGGTGTGGTCTATGTACTTATAATTCTTCATATAGCGTGCTGCGAAAGTGTAGCCAGAAATCATACATTGTCAATGAAGCCGAATTGGGATTTATCGGACAAAATCAGGTTTTATAGAAAACCCTCACCTTGATCCTCTCCCTTAAAAAGGGAGAGGAAATAGAGTATATGCGCTTCCCTTAAAAAGGAAGAGGGTGTATTAATTTGATTACTTTCCTCTCCTCTCTGAGGAGAGGACAAAGGTGAGGAGTTCCTTTGATAAATTCAAAATCAAGGGATCAAGATGTGTCCAAGTTTCTGATTATGACATTGACAATACTACTCTCTTAGTATATAATGCTGGGATTATGAGTACCTTTACAGAAGATAAATCATCTGCTGATAATTACGCACGGTTGAAACGGATTTGCGAGAAGAAGGGCTATATTTTTAATCCTAATCAGGATTGGGTTATTCAGGTTGTCAGACTCATGACGAATAATCAAAAGGAATTCGGGAAATATTTTTGCCCGTGTAAACAACACTATCCGGTTGATACAAAAAACGATATTGTTTGCCCATGTTCTACGCTCGATCAGGAGGTCGCTGATAATGGATGTTGCCATTGTCGGCTCTTTTGCAAAAAGGGTTTCAAGAAAGAGAAGTTTGATATTCTTGGGACGATAACCTGTCCTGGTTGAGCGTCGAAAATGTCGGCTGCGCAGTTGGCGCAGGCACTTGCAATCCTTGACCGTCCAGCAGACAAGAATCTGTTAGTCGGCGTTAATACCGCAGATGATGCTGGAATTTATAAAATCAGCGAGAATTCAGCGATCGTTTACACGATCGATATTCTTACTCCGGTTGTGAGAAACCCATATATCTACGGTCAGGTAGTTGCAGCAAATTCGATTTCAGATATCTATGCGATGGGCGGCGAGCCCAAACTCGCCTTGAATATCATGGGTTTTCCTGGAAATGGCGACCCGGAAACTATGGGCGAAATTCTACGTGGTGGTCAGGACAAAGCAAGAGAAGCTGGAGTTTTGATAATCGGGGGGCACACTTTTGTCGCCGATGAAGTAAAATATGGTCTTTCAGTGACCGGTTATATTCATCCGGACAAAATAATCACTAATGCTGGTGCAAAACCAGATGATCTCATTATTCTGACCAAACCGCTTGGCACCGGTGTGATCGTTCAATCTGTCTTGGCTGGTAAAAAACAGGGAGTGGATCTTAATCCAGTTCTTAAAGCAATGACCATGCGCAATCGTGATGCCTCGGTAGCGATGAGAAAGGCCGCTGTGCATGCGGCCACCGACGTTACTGGTTTTGGGTGAGCCGGGCATCTTGTGGAAATGGCGGAAGCAAGCCGTGTCGGTATTGAAATAGAGCTTGCCAGGCTGCCGATACATGAAAAAGTGATCGA
>JAUWLY010000182.1 GCA_030613445.1 Candidatus Stahliibacteriota bacterium
GCGCTTGGTTAGTCTATGCAGTGATGGCAATCATCCTGGGGTTCATTAATGCGATTATAAGGCCGATACTAAAATTCCTTAGCTGCGGGCTTATCATCATCACACTAGGCTTGTTTGTTCTGGTGATCAATGGGCTTACCTTGTGGCTTGCCTCGGCCATTGCTGTGAACTGGTTCCATGTCGGTTTTTACGTGGATGGATTTTGGTCTGCTTTCTTTGGTGCGCTCATTGTGAGTATTGTCTCTGTTATCCTCTCGTTTCTGATCAAGAAGGAAAAGACACCGAGGGGTTAGTGCCCACTGGGGACGGTGCCTGACATTATGACAAAAAATCGTACCATCATTATATGTTGTGTTGTACTCATTCTCTGGTTCAGTGAAATGTTTGCCTATTTTGATGAAAATGAACCAGCATTGGCACCCTTAACATTATGGACTTCTGATGTTTTACGACCGGGCGAAGTTTTCTTCTGTCCCTGGGGCTGGGCTGCGGTTGGTATAAATAACCATGTAACAGTAGAATGGGATTGGATGCTGTCGATCGGGCTGTGCCCAGCAGGTTATATAAAAGTAAATTACCTGCGCCATAAAAAATTGGCGCTATCATTTGATATTCTTGATTATTATATACGACCAGCACTGGTCGATACGGTTGAAGATTTTTTCCCTGATTATGAATACATTGGATATAAGGTTTCCGGCAACGTGGGATGGATCCACGCAACTGCCAGCTATAATATTTCTTCAAAATTGAGAGCTCACGCAACCGCGGGGTTATCCTATCATCATTATTACAGACTCTGGAGAAAAGAACCACTGCCCCAGCTGAGCGTGGAGCGCACAGATGCTGTCAGTCCTGATCTATGGTTCGGTCTGGATTATAAGCACGGCAGAACCTTGAGAGTGCTTGGAATTATTCTCTACGGTAATTCTTTTGGATTCTGGGACCAGGTACCACGCAAATTTCAGATTATTACTGGCATCAGTTGGGCACCTTTCCCTGATGATTGGTGGGGTATAGTAAGCAGGATGCGTTTTGACATAGGAGTTTTCAATACGTATTTTTTGGAAATTGACAAAGAACAAGGATGGCTACCGGCACCTTATCTGTATTGGCAGTTTCAAGTCTTTTAGGCGGGATTCGTCATATAAAAGGAGATGGGGTCAAACCATTCAACAGAATAGTTACTGAGTAATTAAGTAATTGAGTAATTTCGTAAAGATAGTAACGGAGCAATGGAAAAAGCGTAGGGCGTAAGGAGTAAAGTGTAGTGTGAAAAAGACCAAAGAAACATAAGTACCCTTTGCCCTCTGCTCGAGGGTTGACAACCCGAGTATAATATTTACAATATTGTTGCACTAAAGGAGTGTGTATGCGTTTCCTGCAAATAATTTTATTACCCGTATTTATCTTCGGCAATTATCTATTAAAAGTAGATGTGCCGGCGAAAGGCAAGATACTGGAATCCTACAGCGAGTATGTCTTGCCAATCGATTATTTCGAAGGTAATGTCATTGCTTTGAGCGATGCATCCGGTCTTACGCAGCTGAGTAATGACGGAATACCGTATATCGTTCTCGATAAAAACCCGATCCCAGGATATTACTTTATGGCAGAAAAAACTCCGAGTGTAGACCCCAATAGTCTTGGTTCTACTATTCAAGTTCTATATAGTGGTACTGATAACTGGTTGATAAAGATTACTAATGCCGATGATATGCTTACGCTGAACAAACATCCAATAGAATTAAAACGCATCAATTTTGATACGTCTGTTCAGAAACATGATTTGTTTCCGGTTCGTTCCCTGGCGCGGGATTCGGTGATCCAACAAATGGTCGATTCTGTACTTTATGATACGATCATTACTGCAGTACAACGGCTTCAGGATTTCCAAACTCGTTATTCAACGACCGACAGTGTCTGGGCAGCTGCCAACTGGTTAATGAATAAATTTAATGCCTATGGCTATGATTCGGTATTTTTGGATACGTTCTCAGCAATTTATGGACCAAATGTTGTCGCAATAAAGTATGGCATGATCTATTCTCCTCAAAATTATGTTGTCGGCTGCGGTCATTTTGATTGTACCTCTGAAATGCCCCTTATCTTTGCCCCGGGTGCGGATGACAATGCCAGTGGTACTGCCTATGTGATGGAATTAGCACGCGTCCTGCGCGATTATCTGTTTGAATATACTATCCATTTGATCGCTTTCTGCGCTGAGGAACAAGGATTGATCGGCAGCGAAGACTATGCACAGCAGGCGTATTCACGAAACGACACGATTATTGGCGTGGTAAATATGGACATGTTCGCATACACCATACCAAACCGCGATACGCTCATGATCATTAATGACACAAGTTATATTGATAATCTGCCCTTGGCACTGGTGTTCTCGGCTTGTGCTGATTCATATACGACCCTCAAGAAAAGAGTCTGGACCGGATGGCGACCTTACTCTGACCATGCATCATTCTGTCAGTATGGGTACCATGCTGTTCAAGGTCGTGAGAATATTAATGTATCAAATCCATATTATCACACAACTGGCGATTCAATTGGCGGTGGCTATAATGCTGACACAATGGTTTTTGAGGGCATTAAGGCAGCGCTGGCAACCGTTGCCACATTGGCGATTCCCTATGGTCAACCTGGCTGTGTGGAGAATGAGCAAATCGAACCTGCGAACCAATTACGGCTTGAAGTATTTCCGACAGTTCAAACACAAGCGACAATAAAAATAGTTGGATATATGCCATTAACAGGCAAAGCGACACTGAGTCTCTACGATGCCGTGGGGCGTACTGTAGTAAAATACAAAAAAACAATAAACAAACCGGGGTACTTTTTATTTACCCTGAATAATAAACTTAATCCTGGTGTTTATTTTGCTGAACTCATAGCCGGGACTATGTCAGTTCAGAAGAAATTCATTATCTGTCAATAATTAAAAGAAGGATATGGGGGTTAGACCATTCTAATTGCAAATTTTAGATTTTAAATTGTAGATTGGAAGAAAAAGAGTGTTGGAGTATCGGAGCAGGGGAGTAACGAAGTGTTTGTGTAATGGAGTAACGGTGTACCGGAGTAGCATAAAAAGAATAATCATTGGTTATTGAGTCATTAGCTTGACTTCAATAGAAAATCAGTGATAATAAGGTGAGGGAAAACTTGAATAAACCGATATCGATAGTAATATGCGTGTTTATATTACTGACATGTGCTTTAAAGCACGAATATGATGTGCCTAATTTACATCTGGAAGATGTGGATGGCAACCCGGTAATTCTTCATGAGCTATTGGATGATGGTCCAGTTTTCATATGCCTATGGGCTCTGTGGTGCAAAATGTGTATTATGGAACTTGATGCTCTCAAACCCTATTATGCTGAGATAGATTCAATGGGTATTCATTTTCTTGCCATCAGTCAAGACAGAGAGAGATCGATTCCACAGGTAAAGCCGTTTGCTATGAGTCATAATTGGGAGTATTTGATAGTGCTTGACCCCGATAATATTGTGCGAGATTCGTTCGACATTTATGCGATGCCGACGTGTTTTGCGATTAATCAAAAAGGCGATATCGTATTTACGCACATGGGCTATAAGCCTGGTGACGAAGTGATAATTGTTGATAGTCTTCGATACCTATTTGGTGATTAATATGGTAAGGAAAGTAACGGAGCGTTGATATATCGGAGCAAGGGAGGTGAGTATGATGCAAAGCAGAACTCTTGTTGTTAGATGTATTCTATTTATTGTCACTTGCGGGTTATTACTTAATTGCAGTCCAAGACAGACGAATTATCGATCAGGTTCTCTTGAAACTGCCAGAACACTATACAGCATGAGTCCGGATATGATTTATGATCGACCAGAGACCAGTGAAAAAGAAGAAAGTAAAGAAGAACACGAGCTCAACCGCTATAAAGCGATACTTGAACAGAAATTTAAATTCAATCCTCCAGTGCATATTCTTCTCATGGTACCTTCTCGACCGATGCATGGTTTTTGGAACTACGGGAGACACGCTGCTCACCTTGATAGCTTCAATATAATGATTTTGAACGAGCTTACCGAGAAGTTAAGAAATACGGGTTTAGTGAATGATATCGAATTAGCTGCATCTATGTTCAGAACTGAATCAGTCGACGGTTTACAAGAGATCGCCGCTCGTTATCGCGCAGATGAATGTTTGCTTTTGTCGTATGACTTGTGGTTAGTGCAATCAAGCTCATGTCTTGGGTTTTGGCCTGTCAGGTCTTTAAAAGGGAATTTGAATTCTG
This sequence comes from Candidatus Stahliibacteriota bacterium, assembly GCA_030613445.1. GTDB lineage: Bacteria > Hydrothermota > Tepidihabitantia > SM23-42 > SM23-42 > JAUVZL01. The sequence goes on from JAUWLY010000182.1 coordinate 4,293, forward strand.
AGATGATGTTGATCGATACAAGAACGGGATTTTTTCTTGCTGGCTCCAGGTATTCTTTTTCAAAAAAGAGTAGCTCAGATGTGTTAATTCAACGAAATAAAGAGCTGGAAGTTATGCAACTAATGGTTGCCGACTTAACCGATGCAATTGTCGTTGATCTTCTGGAATTCTACGAAAGTGAATCATCAAAGTGATAATTAGAAGTATGATGTAACGAAGTAGAGGAGTATGAAGAAAATAATCGTGACTATGTCCATTTTTGTTTTTATGGGGATTTATTGCAGTACAGCACTAAGAAAACCAGGTGAAAAAACGAAAAATTCTAATAGTGATTCAATATACAATGAACTTGTTAGTCAAATAAAAAACGGTTCAAAAGATGTTGATTTTACTGAACTGCGCATGGCATACGCTAATTCTTCTTTTTACGATCCTTATGGTAAAAACAATGATGTTGAGAAGTCAATGCGAAGAGCTTATAATGATGGGGATTACGAAGGTGTTGTGCGTTATGCAAAAGAGTTAATTGAGGATAATTTTCTTGATATCGACAGTCATGTATTTTGCGGAATGGCATATAAGAAGATGGGGGATAACGAGAAACGTAATTATCATGGTTTTATTGCGTTGGGTCTTCTTGATTCTATAATTGGATCAGGTGACGGGAAAACTCCAGAAACAGCATTTAAAGTCATATCAGTTGCTGAGGAGTATGCGCTTTTAGATATGCGGGGTTTGAAGACGTCAACACAATGGTTGTTGGAAGAAAATGGTCATGAATATGATAAACTGGAAGCAGAGGATATAGATACCGGGGAAAAAGTGACGCTGTATTTTAATGTTGATCTTCCTCTAAGATGGTTCAAGAGGCAATTTAGGCAGTGAGAAAATAACAATATGAGAAAGCTCGTTTTTGTAATTCTGTATACTTCTATTTTCATATTAGCTGACCAGCAGGCAATCACGGATAATAAGGTTGAAGTGATTTTGAAAGATGATTCAACATGGATCCTCGTAGATTCGATTTCAGGTCAGATATCGCCGTTTGCTACAACCAAAGATAGCCAGGTGGTATTTTTGAAAGATGATGGGACCTGGGAACCTTTGCTGAACGTAAGTATCGAATCTTCTGGCGCTGAGGTTGTTCCTGATACTATTATCGAGAATGAGGGGCAACCGCCATTCATAGAGATTGTGCCTTATTACAAAATAGAGATTAAACCTAAACCACTTGGGAGTCCCGTGCCGGACTATCCTTATGAGGCGAAAAAGAGAGGTATTGAGGGTATGACAGTAGTCAAGATGTTAATTGATACTGATGGCAGCGTTATGGATGTGAAGGTTCTGAAGTCAAGTGGCAATCAATTGTTGGATGAGGCTGCACTCGATGCGGCTCTCAAATCGAAATTTAAACCAGCCGAACACTATTTTAATGGAAAATCGTATAAAGTACGTGTTTGGGTAAGCAGACCATTTAAATTTAGATTGAATTGAATGGCTATTTGAGTAAAATATACATGTGAGGAACAATGTTTTGTCCTAAATGCAAAGCTGAATACAGGTCTGGTTTTACGGTATGTGCTGATTGTGATGTACCGCTTGTCGATAAGCTACCAGAGGAAAAAGAGTTGCCGCCAAAAACACCATATAAGCAACTTAAGGCACTCTTTAATACCGTAGAAATTGCAGTTATTAAATCAGTACTTGATGATGCAAAGATTGATTACTATTTTAAAGGTGAGCGTTTTCAAACAATACATATACCATTAGTTGATCCAGCAATATTAATGATCCGAGAGGACCAATTTGAAGCGGCAAAGAAATTACTTGGAGAACTGGAATAACTGACGAATGGGG
>JAUWLY010000353.1 GCA_030613445.1 Candidatus Stahliibacteriota bacterium
TTGGTTCTTGGATCTTGGTTCTTGGAATTTGGTTCCTGGCTCTTGGAACTTGGCTCCTGTTTCACTCAATTACAGTTTCACCACCTTCACCAATATAGCGCTATTTTTCACCGTAACAAAGTACACCCCTGGTGCCGCAGAATTACCGTAGCTGTCTTTTCCATCCCACGTAGTAAGCGTAGGGAAATCAAAACTCTTAACCAAACGACCAGATGCATCGTATATTTTTAGCTCTCTGCACTCTACGCTTTGCGCTTTGCCAAAACTGATAACAGTTTTGTATCTGAAAGGATTCGGAGAAACAGAAAAGACCGCCTCTGGATCAGAGCCGTGCTCGGCGATACCAGTAACATCCAATACAATGATGTTATCACATTTTGTCGAAGCAGTATCTGACATACTGAAAGTGTAAACACCAAAGTGTCCAGAAGATACACTATCATTTATAATCGGACAACCAGGCAGCATTTGTTCGTCATAGTAACACCAGAGTGAATCGTGCGACACAGTCAATCCGAATTTATGCCATGATGATGAAGAAGGAACGCCACCAGGGATTTCCCCTGATGACCAGTCTCTTAAAACAACAGGGAATCCGCCACTTCCAATGAGTCCAAGTCTAATCCGTTCACTATTATCAAAATCCGACACAAGACGGTAATAATAGCGGGTTGATGGATTCATCCTGGCGGCAATACCATTGTATGGACCGCTTGTAGTGCTGACAATGGTGTATATCCAGGCTTCCACCGAATAATCAACCATATTAGACGCACCTGAATAGGTCAAACCAGCAACACTCATGTACTCATTTGATATCCTGCCTGCCCAAGAATCGCCACCTGGAGTTGTTGGATCATTAATAACACCCATACTATCACCAATCCCAAGACTGTCAGTGAACCATGGACGCCACTCGAGCTGCATATTCCCATCAGTGAAGTACTCCTCGTACAAAACCTGGCCAGATAACAAACCACATATAAGCATTAAACCAATAAAATATTTCATAAAACCTCCTTTTTTTTACCCAAAGACTGAGACATAGATTGTGGCAGAGCCTTCCCTGGCTCGATTATCGCGGGCAGAAGCCCGCTCCCACAGATATTGATAGGCTCGTATCCCATACCTTCGGATTTGGCATTTAGAATCTGGATTTGATTTGACATTTGTAATTTTTCATTTGACATTATTATTACTTTGTCTATTCCTTTGGTCTCTTTGGTACGGTCCTGATACCCAATTTTGAGCCCGGTGTATTATCAAACTCTTCGATAATGTAGAATAGCAATAGGGGAAATATACGTGAGAATTTGCCGTGCATGTATTCATGGGCTAGGTTAACAAACTCGAGAAGTTTTTTTTCTGAAGGGAGTGCCGACTTGTCTTCAGGGTGAACAACCCGGGCTATCGTTCTGATTTCAAATGAAGGGATATCAAGGTAGACAATGGTTGCGACAGGGTTATCCATTACATTCAAAAAGGTGTGCGTTTCAAACGTCGGTGTACTGTACAGTTCCAGAGAAGTCTGTTTGCGCCAGTCAAAGAAATCTGCGTCTTTTTCATACAGTGATTTAAGGATATCCATTTTCTCAGGCATGGGGCTTTCAAATGTATCTTTTAGACGTTTGATCGCCTTATCAAGGTTCTCATCTTTAGGCGCTAAACCCATACCCTTTATAGCATTATTCACGGTGAATTTTGAATCGAGACGACCGAGCCCATAGGTCGCTACTGCACCTTGATGCGGACCACCCCAACCCATCACACCTTTTTTGATATCCTCAAGGAATTTAAGCCGTTTTTCTAAATTCCATTTAATGAATTCATCGCTCGCCTTGCGTATGTTGAATTCCTTCCAGGTGTCATCGATTTTCGCCTTTATCATACCATTCTTATAACCTGATAAGTCGACCGAACTTTGGATAAACTTTTTATCTTTCCAGAAATCTTTCTTTGAATGTTCTAATTTTCCTGCCCACAACATCTTTGGTATATTACCCAAAAAAGAAAGCAGTGGTGCGGTAAATCCAACTGTCTTCAAAAAACTCCGTCTATTCATGAAACCTCCTTCAAACAAATCAAATACCTAAACACCTAAAATCCTATAGTCAAGGTCATACGGTGTGTGGCATCAAGTATATCCATATCAACATACGCGTAGTCGATACAGACTTCACGTCTGGCAATACGTGCTTTGACCCCAGCGCCGACAGTGAAGTTTTGCGTATCATAATTTACCTTGTAGCCGCCCCTTAAGAAAAGAGCATTGTATAGACCGTACTCCGCGCCAATCTGCAGTTTCTCCTCGCCATCATTTGGATGAATACCATCAATGGCAACCCGCAACTCGTACTTGTCACTAAGGATAAACGCCTCTTTCCGGTCAATAATATAAAAGGCAAGTCCCAGCTTGAAAGCCAGTGGTAAAGGAAAAGATTCAGTTGTCAATCTTGCTTCAACGTCTGCATTTCCCCGGTACTCAGGCCAGGGATCGGTCTGGATAATTAGATCATTACCTGACAACTGCATCCTGCCACCATAATTTACCAGACACATACCGAGCCTCGTACCTTTAAGCGGC
>JAUWLY010000261.1 GCA_030613445.1 Candidatus Stahliibacteriota bacterium
CCCGCTCTTAGTCTTTGCAAATATGAATGGTGATAATCTCGAATATCCGCAGTATGGTAAGGTGTATGTTTCCCATACTGAAGGTCAGCCCTGTGTTGAGGTATCATCCACATTTGGCATGCCGGATACTCAGGCATTTTATCCCACGATTTCTGTTGGTGGTGATACGGTTGCCGTAGCTTACCTTACACCGAGAAATGATATGCAGGATTCTGCAGCCTGGCATGACATTCATATTAACTGGTCAACTGACTATGGTATTACCTGGGGTACACCGGAGAATATTACCTCATGGAGTAACCAAAGGATTTCATTTCCTCAGCTTGCCAAGCGGCTTGATGTAGCACGAGAGCGTGCCTATATCGTCTACGCAATTACTCGTTTACCAAGTGAAGATATGGATCTGATGTGGGCTTATAACAATGGAGTGGTAGCAAGCATATATATTATGTTCTTGTATGCTGCTGTGGGCATAGAGGAAAGCGAAGTAGAGTTTCCTGAGAAAATCGCATTAAATGTTTTTCCTAATCCAGTTGTTCAACGTTCAAAAATTATTTATACTTTACCCGTCTCAGGTGATATTTCACTGAAACTCTTTAGTGTTGATGGTCGTCTGCTGAAAGTAATTGATCAAGGTCATAAACCTGCTGGTATGTATATTGTTAGTCTCAATACTAACGAGTTTGCCAGTGGAACTTATTTTATTATCCTTGAGTGCGCAGACAAAACGTTGTATAAGAAACTTGTCGTGGTAAGATAAGTTATTGGGGTCAGGGTTTCTTGACTTAGAGACATCAGGAACTCCTTGATCTACAGCTTGAAGAGAAGATAAAGACTAAAGAAGAGGGGTTAAAGATCGCCCTTGAGATTAACCAGAGACTCAGCAAACCCCCTTCATAAACTCCGTAAGATGTTTGTTGTCTAACGGGGCGAACAAGATTGATCGAATGACATTCCTTGACAGACACATTTAAATTATCTATAATAAAACAAAGAGGAGGAACAATTGAAACATTATGCGCTACTGTTTGTGATAATACTTTTTGTGGGATTTATGAGCGCTGAACCTGAGTTTTCAAAACCCGATTCTAATTTTGAAAGCATACACCATTACGAATTAGAATTACACCAAGATAACCTGCAAGATGAAGCTCAAGACTCGATGACCGAAGAGCATGCTGATCAAGTACGTGTTTTTATTAATGCTACGCTGGTTGTTGTAATAGTAATAATCCTGGTCCTCGCCGTGGCGATTTTCTTGATCATTAGTAGGGTACGCAGGACAAGGATAGAATAATGTTTTTTCTATTACTTGCAGCGCTCGTGCATGCGCCTTCAATACATCAAATAGAATATGAAAATCACCTGGAAGACGCAATTCTCTCAGCCGTCAGTCAAACACAGCTCGCTTATGTGCCTTTTCATGTCAGGTCGCGTGAGATGGACAAAGACTATTATGGTTATTGCCCATATTGGATCGATACGACATACTTTGGTTATTTTCAAATGGAATTGCTCACCCATATCGCTTATTTCTCCGTGGAGATTGATCCGGCTGATGGTAGTCTGGGTAGCATCCCTAATCTAAGCCGCTTTACCTGTATTCGTGACCATGGTCATGCTAATGGTGTTGTAATCCACATGACCTTTATCGTCTTTGGAAGTTCTAATGTGACTACTTTACTCAATAATGCTACAGCACGACAGAATGCAATATATAATATCAGCGATTTCATGACCAATTACGGCATTGAAGGTGCTAATATCGATTTCGAATTTGTCACCAGTTCAGTACGTGACAGTTTTAACTTGTTCATCAATGATCTCTCGGTCGAACTCTGGGGTCATTCAGGGGGCAGAAAAGATGTGTATATCGCCTCAATCGCAGTCCCTGAATGGTACCCGGGTTATGACATCGATTATTTAGCTGACCATTGCGATGGTCTATTCATCATGGCTTATGATTTTCACTGGAGTGGTTCATCAGTGGCTGGACCAGTCTCACCTTGCGTTCCCTCTTCTTTTTGGGGACAGTACTGTGCCGCAAAGTCGATTGGCAGTTATAAAGCGTATGGGGTTGACGGGTCGAAGATAATTCTGGGTATCCCTTATTATGGTTTGGATTGGCCTACTGTTTCACAAGATATTGGTAGTGCCACAACTGGTACTGCTTCAGCAAAGATATACTACTACGCATTTCAGAACGCGAATACCTATGGTAGAATATGGGATGATTATTCTCTGACTCCGTGGTATCGTTATTACACAACAGAATGGCATCAATGCTGGTACGATGATTCTGTATCACTCGACATCAAATTTGGCATGGTCAATGATTCATTGCTCGAGGGCGCAGGCTGCTGGGCGCTCGGTTATGACCGTTCCTATGACCATATATGGAATGCGATAAGGAATAATTTCTGGGATCCACAGGGTATTGCTGAAGAAGAATCCAAACCAAAATACGCTCAGCCAGCGCTTGAACTCTCTCCAAATCCGTTTTCAAAGCAGACAGACATCTGCTTTGGCAGAGGGCATCCCGATAGGAGAATACATTTATCCTACGGGACAACTAGTGCAGAGAGCATAGAGTTAAGAATATACAATACTACAGGTCGTTGTGTACGTGTTTTTCCCGTAAATCAGTGTAATCTGAATGCTTCTGTGAAATCTGTGTGTTGGCACGGTGATGACAACTCCGGCAAGAAGCTGGCACCAGGTGTGTATTTTGTGCGCCTGGAGACAGATGACTACACAGAGGTAAGAAAGGCGATTTTACTGAGGTGACTTCTTGTACGAGCATAAATGCTCTACTCCGTGCATGATCAAAAAAGGACAGAACTTGGGAAGATACGAAGATACGAGGATAAGAAGAAAAAGGAAAATAAGAAGGTACGAAGTTGAGAATAAAATTGCGGACCTCTTATCCTGACTCCTCTCCACTTTTTTCGTAAAGCATTGTCAATAGTGCTTTTCTTTAGCTTCATGATTCTTGTCATTGCGAGCGAATCCCGCCAATGGGCGGGATGAGCGTGGCAATCTCAATATACCTCGAATGAACAACATTATGTTTTTTCAACGCTTTGCTTTACTTAGGGGATTGCTTCGTCACTCCATTCCTCGCAATGACGAATTAGTATTTCGGAAAAGTGGGGAGGACTTAGTCTCTAATCGTATTGACTTCATTTGCTTTTTGGCTATTATTTGACCATGTCAGAGAAGAAAAAGGTTTTTAGCGGCATTCAACCGTCCGGCAGGTTGCATATCGGAAACTACATAGGTGCAATGAAGAATATGATCGCACTCCAGGATGATTATTTCTGCATTTACGGTATTGTTGATTACCATGCAATGACTGTACGTTTTGACCCAAAAGAAATGGAGGAGAGGATATTCAGTGCCGCGGTCGATTATCTTGCAGCTGGCATTGATCCTGAAAAAAGCATACTGATGTTGCAATCAACTGTTTCAGAACACACTGAACTCGCGTGGATATTGAATACAATAACGCCGATCTCATGGCTTTCAAGGGTTCCTACATTTAAGGAAAAAAGCAAGGAAAATCCTGACTATGTGAATATGGGGTTATTCGATTATCCAGTACTTATGGCAGCAGATATTATCCTTTATAAGGCACATGTTGTACCAGTCGGCGATGATCAGATTGCACACTTAGAATTGACGCGGGAAATAGTAAGGAGATTCAATTCAACTTTTGGACAGCTTTTCCCAGAACCTAAGGCAAAACTCGCTGAAATTTCGCGAATTTTAGGTCTTGATGGCGTGAATAAAATGAGTAAAAGCCTTGGTAACTGTATATACCTAAATGAAACTAAAGAAGAGATTTGGAAAAAGCTCTCAACTGCAGTTACCGATACAAGCAGGAAGAAGAAGACTGATCCGGGTAACCCTGATGTTTGCAATATTTTTACAATGCACAAAGCATTTTCAAAGCAGGGAGACATAGAGCATTGTGCACATGGATGTCGTACTGCAGAAATTGGTTGTCTCGATTGTAAGAAAATTCTTCTGGACAATATGTACAAGGAATTGGAACCTATCCAAAACAAACAAAAGGAATTGTGTAGTAAAAAGGATTATATTTACGAAGTATTAAAAGATGGTCACAAAAGGGCAAAAAAAATCGCCACACAGACCGTGGCTGAAGTCTACGATAAAATAGGCATTAAGACATTTCATTGAAATAGCAGAAATCATAAGAAGTAAGAGTGTAAGGGGTAGAGAGTACGGCGTAAGGCGCCAATAACTTAATAACTGCCCGATGAATCCAGCTCTTTTGTAAAGGGGCGGGATGAATCGGGCGACTACCAAGCTCCAAGAACCAAATTCTCCCGCTTTGCGGGATGCTCGATTTTCCTATATATTATAATCCAAAATGATAAATCGGGACAAATCTGAAATCTTAAATCCAAAGGGATTGTTTTAAATCTAAAATCTTAAATTTAAAATCTGA
>JAUWLY010000147.1 GCA_030613445.1 Candidatus Stahliibacteriota bacterium
TACAAAAGGTATTTACCTCCCAGGGTAGTTGAAAAGATCATCCTCGATCCATCCGCCAAGAAGATCGAAGGAGAAAGGCGAATTATCACCGTGGCATTTGCTGATCTCTCTGGTTTCACAGCGCTTTCAGAAACCATGGACCCTGAAGATATCGCCAATATCATCAACGATTTTTTTACCCGCATGCTCAAAATAGTCTTTAAGTATGAAGGTAGTGTGGACAAATTCCTGGGTGATGCTCTTATGGTTCTCTTTGGAGCACCCATTGCTCATCACGATGATCCGGAGCGAGCGGTTAGAGCGGCTCTTGAAATGCAGCAAGAAATACAGCGCTTCAATAATGATGAAAAGAGATTCTCAAGCCCTCTGGCAATGAGCATCGGTATCAATACAGGTCCGGCAGTCGCCTTGAATGTCGGTTCTGAACAAAGAATGGAATATACAGTTATAGGAGACGCCGTAAACCTGGCCGCACGTTTGGAAGGAGTTTCCAAAGCAGGAGAGATAATAATAAGTCACAATACTTATCAGCAAATCGCCGACATTATTGAGGTTGAGAAAAAACCTTCAGTTAAAGTAAAGGGTAAGAAAAAACCAGTCTTAAACTATCTTGTCAAAGAAATGCGTAAGCACTACAAGCTACCTGATGTTTCAAAACTGAAGATTGTCGGTCGGCAGCATGAACGCCAAGTTATTGAGTCATGTCTTGAGAAAGTGGAAGGTAACCAAACCACAATTCTAGGAATTGTCGGTGAACCAGGAGCCGGTAAAACAAGGTTAGGACTTGAAGCCGTATTTTTAGCGCGCAAGAAGAACTTCGCAGTGCTCAATGCGCGCTGCATGCCGTACGAATCGAATATCGCATATACAACGATCATCAGTCTATTCACTGAGTACTTCAAAATAAAAAATGAATCGAACGAACATGATAAGAAATTATTGATCAGTCTTAAATTGAAAAAATTGGGTTTAGTACTCGACGAAACACTCCCCTATATCGGCGCGCTCTATGGTTTGAAATTCCCGGAAATTAAACAAATTCCACCCGATGAACTGAAAAAGAGAATATTTGATTCAATAAAAGGAGTTTTCAACGGCGAAGCAAGGAAATCACCCCTTCTTATAAGGGTTGAAGATGTCCAGTGGAGTGATCCTACGAGCAACGAGCTGCTTGATTATTTATTCAATCACTCAGATGAAATACCAATCCTTTTCTTATTTGAATACCGGTCTGATTTCGCTTTCCCATGGCTCAGTCATAAAAGCTATGAGAATATCGTACTAAAGAGTTTCAGCGAAGAAGAAACACTCAAATATAGTCAAGAAATCTTGGACACGCTGAGTATCGATGGGGAAATCCTGGATACGGTCTACAGAAAATCCTCGGGCAATCCATTGTTTATCCAAGAAATCCTGAAATTCCTCATAAAAAAAGGAGGCATCAGAAAGAAAAAAGGGCAAGCAGTCGTATCTTCTCGATTCAAGAATTTAGAGATCGCCGAATCGATCTCTGGTGTTATCCTTGATCAGATCGACAGGATGAGTGAAAGCGACCGGCACCTACTGCAGTATGCCTCAGTTGTTGGAAAAACCTTCAGACCGTCATTATTATCGAGAATAACAAATATTTCAACGGACGACTTAAAGGAAACGCTCGAAAGACTGGTACACTTCGAGGGCATCCTGATTCTGCAACCTGATATTGATGAAGCAATATACGAGTTCATATCACCAACCACTTATGAGGTTGTCTATGGTTCGTTGTTTAAAACACGACGTAAGGAACTCCACCTGCAAATAGGCGAAGCTTTAGAAAAACAATTCGCTAAACAACTATTTGAAAACTCTGAACAGCTCGCTCATCATTTTGTCAATTCAACAGACAAAGCCAAAGGAGTTACCTTTACAAAACTCGCGGCTGATAAATCCTATCGCTTATATGCGCTAAAAGAGGCTGTCGCCTTCTTCCAACAAGCGCTGGATTTGCTTGGCAAAAAAGATCTTACATCCGAACAAATGCAGGATAAACTTGAGGTTTTGAGAAGACAGGGACTCATCCTAAGGCTTTTAGGACAATTGAACGACGCAATATTGAATCAGAAACGATCACTGAGACTCGCCCACAAAATGAAATCACTTGTTGATGAAGCTGGTGCGTGTTTAAACATGGGCATCATCTACCAGGAAATGGGGATCCCCCAAAAAGGACTTAATTACTGGACCCGGGCAGGAAAAATTGCGAAGAAAATTGGTGATAAACGTATCTGTATTCTATCGGTAAATAATTTAGGAATCTATTATCTCCATACCGGTGATTTGAAAAAGGCGTATGATGATTTCTGCGAGGTTCTATCGATCAGCGAACAAATAAATGATATAAAAGGTATTGCTCTGGCAAACCTGAATCTCGGAAATGTGACCGAACGAAAAGGGGATTTTCCCAAAGCCCTGGAATACTATAGTACTGCCCACGGTTTGTTTGACGAACTGGGGGAAAAGGAAAATGTCGCTCACTGTCTGAACATGATCGGTACACTCAATCTATCCATCGGTAATATTGATGAAAGCATGAGGAAGTTACATGAAGCGACTCGTTTAGCAGCTGAGATCGGCGATAAGGCAACCGAATCGCTTGCACTGGGTAATATCGGCCTTGTGCATGCACAGATGTGGCAACTCGGTATGGCTTATGAAAAATTTTCTCAATCCTTGACCATTGCCCAGATGACAGGCGAAGCCTCCCAAAACATGTATATGACTAATAATATTGGTGATGTGTATCAATACCAAGGGAATATCAAAGGTGCACTGGAATACCATGGCAAAGCCATTGATATTGCGGTGCAGATTCAAGATCCCTTTAATGAAGCAATTGCCCGGCGGGCGCTTGGCTGGGATCACCTGTATACTGGTGAATATAGCAAAGCACTGGAGCAGTTCGGGAAAAGCCAAGAACTTTTTAATCAAGTGGGGGATCGACGTAATAGCATACTCTCGCTTATTGGTATTGCTGCGATCCACCGGCAAATTGGGAATTATCAAGAAGCACTAACAATTGTGACTGATCTGGTAGCAAAAGCACGGGAAATCAAAGACCCGGAAATACTCGCCCTTGCTCTTGATATCAAGGCTGATGTCCATATTGGCCAGGAAGAGTACGACAAAGCAGGTACTGCCCTTGCGGAAATCCCTGATTTGAGTCGGAAAATAGGCAATAAAAGACTCTATGCCTGGGCACTGGGTAAAATGGCGTACATTGCTGGTGCGGCTGGTGACATTGAACAAACTCGCGAATATATTGAAAAAAGCATGACATTCGCTCAAGAGATCGGTGATAATTTACTTATCATCAGCAATTTTCTCACAAAAACTCAAATTTCTATTGCTCAAGCAGATATGACCAGTGGGCTTAATACGCTTAAACAAGCAACTGAGAAGGCTCGGCAAAGCGGTTCACTCAACCTGCTTGCCAGAACACTCTGGCTAACCAGTCTTATTTTTGGGAAAATCGGTAAGGAACAAGAAAAACAGGATTATCTTGCAGAATATAATAAAACCGTTGATGAACTAACCAGGGGATTTTCTCAGGAAGAAAAAACGCAATACATGCAACAGCTCGAAACACTCATGCAGTAACAACTCGCCTGCCCTGGTACTGTACTGCCTGTATTATTTGTGTTGCTTGTGAAGCTATTTAATAAATATTATTTTTTCAATCTGGCGCTGTTCACCAACGGTTAATTCACAAAAGTATATACCGCCAGCAAGGGTATGACCATTATCATCTGTGCCATCCCAGTATACTGATAACCGGGCTTCCTTTTGTTTACCCAAATTTACCGGGATAGTTTTCACAAGGCGCCCACTCACATCATATATCGTAAGAAAAACATTTTGTGCGGATTGCAAAGAGTTAAGATTACCTATGGATATCTCAGTCCTATCAGAAAATGGATTGGGCAGTACTGATAGGGTCTTGCCCTTAAGCAGAATACTGGACACATCGGTTGCTTCCTGCACACCGATGACATTGGATGTTTGCCTTGGCGAAACACCTGCGGGCAAAGCGCTCCACTCATAGTACTGAGAAATATCTAGCAAATTCCCGCCAACTGGATTAAGAATCGGATAAGCGTTCTTGATATTATTTGATGCCTCTTCCTGAATCAGGACCACGAGTTTAAAAGGATCTGCCGGATTATAACCCATATCTGCAAAAGGAATGCGGACCTCAGTATAGCGAAAATCATTGATCGTGCTATCTTCTGAGTAATCTCCACTGAAGCTCGCATCGGACCAAGAATCATCCCGCATCAAAACGTCGGTTCCCTGCTTAAAATACATTGTCGCGCTATCCTCAAGAATAAACAGGTAATCAGGTTTAAATGTGCCTGGAGAAAACCAGGAACGTGTTCCCCAACCATGGTAAGGATAGGTACTATCCACACCATCAGCATTATCAACATCAATGTAAATAAAGAGATCGCCTTCTGTCTTAAAACTGCAACGGGCAAAACCAACATAGAAATTGGAGGCATCCCAGGTTATAAAAAGGGTATCATCGTATCTCATATCAAGTAACTCAGATGTGTTCAGGAAGTCCTTTACATAATTATCACCCACGCAGACAGAATGGGGTGTAATAGTATCTCCAAAAACAGTATCTCGTGGCTCAGCCCCAAGTGCACCCCACATCCCACTCTCGTCGCTGACTTTCAGAGCGAAAATCAGTATATCACCAGGAGGTAATCCATACAGTGTCTTGGACACAAGTTCACCCACTGATTGACTCGCCGTATTCCATTCCTGGTAGTACTCTTCTGCATTGTTGAATTCGGTTTCCGATGTCATTTTGGTCCGTGCGAATTTCAATTTGTAATCACCCTCAGCAGACTGGGATGGATCATCATCCGATACCACCTGCCACTCAATGTTTAACTCACCCTCAAATGACCCATTACTAGCTGTTAAGGCAGTGATTGGCTCAGGTTGACAATTAAGCCCAAGATATCCAAGACAGCGGCGGAAGAATTCTGCATAGGTATTCGGATGAGTGGTACCTTTGATCCCGCTCATCATGAACGCATGGAAAATAGTAAAACTGTCTGGATCACGTTCTCTTGTCTCATCCCAATATGACCCCCAGCCAACTGATCGACCGACCATCCAGCGATCCAGTCCACCAGTTGAGTAAAGCATGAGTTGATATCCAACCTTGGCTCTTACCGAATCCGGATAGTTATCAACTAGTTCCTGATAATCGTAGGCCATGGCTAAATCTTCAAACGAAGACCCGGAGGAGCCATAGAGCGTGTCGATATTACCAGTGGTATAGGGAGCACCATCACCCATGTACTGTACACCATATTTGTCAAATAATGCAGTTCCGCTGTAATCACGACCAAAATCATTACCCTCTACCATAGTTGGGTTCTTGTTTCCAATATATGTTACAAGTGCACTCTGTTCAATACTATTGATTAGACCTGCTGATGCATCGTCTGTTCTATACCCCAGATCAAGAAAGATGGCTTCATAAGCAGCCAATGCGCGATCTTGTAGACCTTGATTAAATGGCAGTGTATCCTCGCATTCAATATAGTATTGCCCATTAGTATTGAGTTCCATAAGCTGGTCAATTATCGCGAAGTCCAGATCAACATAGACTGATTCGGGTTCTGGAATAGGATCCTCATTCCACGCGGTTGCTGGATTATCATAATTCTCATCATCAAAATACCAGCATTTGCGCCCACCCACTCCAGTATCAGGGTTCATGGGCACGAGCGGGATATCACCGGATAAAGGTATGACACCAGTCCCACTTGCATTATCGAATTTAAAATTCCTTAAGAACACGTCTCCATATTTGGTGCAGAACGTCCAGCTTGTCCATACAATAGTCAACAAATCACTCCAGCGCGCTGCTGCATATGGATGTGCTTGGACACTATCGTTATTAACGGGGATTTTGAATGGTGTCTCTAGTCCCTGTCGAGTCCATACACGACCCCAAACATCCCATTCTGAACCGTTTTTCTCCTCCCAAACAACGATAAAATCAGCAAAAGAAACACCGTTATTTTTACTAACCGCAACCCGTGGATTTCTCTGGGCACCTGCATCCTCGTTAACTGGGAATGGATCGCCAATGAATTCGAGCCCATCTTCATGTGCCTTTGATCGCTGTGCAAAAATTTTATAAGTTCCAGGATAGTTATCCACCCATACAACGACCATATCACCGTTTTCATTAACCGCAACATCTGGATCTTGCTCATCCTCTTCACCTGTCCCGCCTTGATGACTGATCTTAAATCGATCATTGATGATCTCACCATCCCGGCTGAAATACTGGCCAAATATAGAATAAGCGGTAATATCATCAACCCAATCCTCATAAACGACCAGCCCTCCAGTATCGCAATATGCAACATTCGACCTAGGTACATAGTCAGCTATTCTTACCGCTTCACACACAATG
This sequence comes from Candidatus Stahliibacteriota bacterium, assembly GCA_030613445.1. Lineage (GTDB taxonomy): Bacteria > Hydrothermota > Tepidihabitantia > SM23-42 > SM23-42 > JAUVZL01. The sequence goes on from JAUWLY010000147.1 coordinate 6,485, forward strand.
TTGAATGCTTTCTCAACACCTCCATCATCATTGATCCTACATACTATGCCTGGATATTCAGTAACATGATAGGTGGTCCAGGAGAGGGCATGCCAGCCGTCTATGCGGTTTGATACAGATGGAAATTTCCCTGACTTCTCCCCATGATCCCAGACAAGATAAGGTTCTTTGCCATATATCATGGAATAAATCGCAGCGGGTTGTGCTTCTGGATTGTAAAGAGATTCTTCCCATACCGTAATGAAGATATTCGTGGGATTGCATGATATATCAGTATGGAATTGCTGAAATTTATTGTATCCATCGATACTTATCGGAAAATTTTTACCGACTAAACCACGTTCCATATTATATTCCTGACCAAATACATCATAATCACCCCAACGCGCGTCATCCCAAGCAGCAAAACCTTCGCTATTATTGAACATGCCAACTGAAGGGTTATCTTGACGCGATTTACCGCGATCATTATCCCAGACAAATATTGTGTCGACATCGATCTGGGCAATGGATAATGAAGGCAAAAAGACAATCAAAAAT
>JAUWLY010000217.1 GCA_030613445.1 Candidatus Stahliibacteriota bacterium
ATTACCAGGATTATACAGTGCAGCCGGGTATTAATTATTATTATTATGTGGTGGCGTATGATTCATCGATGAATATCGGTCTACCTTCAGATACTGTATGTGGTAAGGCAAATCCTTTACTTGCTCAGGGCTGGCCGCAAACCGTATATGGAGCAAGTTATTCATCACCGAATTTTGGCGACCTCGATCCTTCTTATCCTGGATTGGAAATAGTTGTTGGTTCTCTGGACGGCTGGATATACGCTTGGCATTATGATGGTTCCCCAGTAAGTGGCTCTGATGGTCGGTTGTTTTGTGCGGGTTCGGAGTATATCTGGTCTTCACCGGCGATTGGTGACGTTGACGGTGATGGTTATTATGAAATTGTCTTCGGTGTTATGAGAAATAGTGATAATCTATATATTATCAGGTACAATTACGGTAATGACCAGGCTATTGTACTCCCAGGGTGGCCTAAATCCATAGGTGGTGGTGGTTTGGTTTCTTCGCCCGTGCTTGCAGATATAGATGAAGACGGTGACATGGAAGTATTTGCAGTAACTTTTTCACCGGCTAATATCTATGCATTTCACCATAATGGTGATCCAGTGTATGAAGACACTAGTGGCTTGCTAGATTCGTTGAGCGGTATTCTACGAGGCACTCCAGCAATAGGCGATTTGAATTGTGATGGTGATCTCGAAATCGTTTGTTGCGGGGGTAGTGAATCAACGCGGCTATACGTGTGGGATCGATACGGCGATTACCTACCGCCATTTCCAGTTCAGGTTGAACCTGATCAGGAATATTCCGTGGTGCTCGGCGATATTATCGGGGACGAGAATCTTGAAATATGTTTTTACACGGGTAACCCTTCTAATAAGCTAAACCTCGTTGACCACAACGGAAACATTCTTTGGCAGAAGTCACTATTAGCTGGTTATATTGAGCTCTGTCCAGCATTTGGAGATATGAATAATGATGGAGCGATCGAGGTTGTTCTTGGCTACAATGATGGACTCGATTTCGGTCTCGCTGTTTTTGACTCTATCGGTAACAATTTGCCGGGCTTTTCTACACGGGGGCACGATGCTTACCCGCCAATAATCGTTGATGTAGATGGTGATGATGTTTTTGATGTATTGTGCGGTAGCACTGAGTGGCAAGTACACGCATATGATGGGACAGGTCATTGGATTCCCGGATTTCCTGTTAAGCTAGGTAACCGGATAAATTCGTCACCAGCTGCATATGATATAGATGCAGATGGCAAATTAGAACTTATGGTCAGTTGCTATGATTTTAAGTTCCACGTATTTGACCTTGATGGCAGTCTATTTGATTGGCCTCGGTTCCATTATGACCCGCATAATTCAGGCTGGTACAAGTCTGGGTATTACACAGCTATACACGAAAATATGAGTATGGACAACATTAACATCACTTATTTTGGTTTAGAAGTTTATCCGAATCCATTCAAAAAAAGATTAGATATTGGATGGACGATAGAAAATGGGGGATGCAAGGCACAAAACCTGTCCCTAAAAATCTACGATGTAACTGGTCGTTTAGTAAGAGATTTTGATCTATTATCTAATATCACCTATCTAACATCTCCAATCATCTGGTCGGGCACGGACAGTCAGGGTCGTTACGTACCGAGCGGTGTGTATTTCGTGAAATTTGAGCACAATCAGCAAAGCCGGATTGAGAAAATAGTAAAGATCCAATAGACATGATATAGCAGTTGACTTTTCCATAAAAAAATGTACAATAGGATATAAGGAGGTTTGATGGCTAAGATAAGAGTTGCTATTATTGGTGTAGGTAACTGTTCATCCAGTTTAGTCCAAGGTGTCTACTATTACAGAAAAGCAAAAGAAAATATGATCGTACCGGGTATTATGCATGCACGACTTGGTGGCTATCATATCAGTGATATTGAGTTTAGCTTTGGTGTAGATATTGATAGAAACAAGGTGGGCAAGGATTTAGCTGAAGCCATCTATAGTAAACCCAACAACACATATAAGTTCTGTAGTGTTCCGAAACTCAATGTTCCGGTTGTCCGCGGCATGACGCACGACGGTTTGGGATATTATTTGTCCCAGATCATAAAGAAGGCGCCGGGTCCAACCGCAGATATTATCGGTCTTTTAAAACGGACAAAAACAGATGTTGTCATAAGTTTTTTACCGGTTGGCAGTGAAGAGGCTACGAAATGGTATGTTGAACAGATTTTGACTGCGGGTTGTGCTTTTGTCAACTGTATACCGGTTTTTATAGCGAGCGAAAAGTACTGGCAGAAACGATTTGTTGAGAAGGGTTTACCAGTTCTAGGTGATGATATTAAATCTCAGGTTGGGGCGACCATCCTTCACCGTGTTCTTGTCAATCTTTTCAATGATCGCGGTGTCAAAATGGAAAGAACATCACAGTTGAATGTTGGTGGGAATACTGATTTCTTGAATATGTTAGAGCGGTCGCGGTTAATTTCCAAAAAGATCTCTAAAACCCAGGCAGTAACCTCTTTATTGAAGTATAATATTGGTGCCGACAACATACATATTGGTCCATCAGACTATGTCGCCTGGCTAAAAGACAGAAAATGGGCATATCTGCGATTAGAAGGTAGAACTTTTGGTGATGTGCCGCTCAATATCGAATTGAAGCTGGAGGTTTGGGATTCACCTAATTCTGCAGGCGTTGTAATTGATGGAATAAGATGCGCGAAATTAGCCCTCGATAAAAAATTAAGCGGCGCGATAATCGAACCTTCCAGCTATTTCTTCAAGTCGCCACCGGTTCAGTATCCCGACTATATTTGCCGTGAGAAAACTGAGAATTTCATAAAAAAGTATGGGATGAAGACAAAGCGAAGACACAACTAGTTTCCATGCACGGCGTTCGGCGCGGGGTTTTAATAACCTTCGAAGGAGTCGAAGGTTCTGGTAAGACAACGCAGGCAAAATTTTTGGTCGATTGGCTCATCGCAAGGAATATACCACATATCTTTATCCACGAACCTGGTAGTACAAAGGTTGGCGAAGCAATCAGAAGTATTCTTTTGAATGCAGAAAATAAAGAAATGCACCAAAAATGTGAGGTGTTGTTGTTCCTCGCAGCGCGCAGCCAACTTACTTACGAGAAGATTATTCCGGCGCTCCAGCAAAAAAAGGTCGTTGTAGCCGACCGATTTAGTGATTCAACCTATGCATATCAGGTGTATGGACGTGATCTGCCACCGCGATTGATCTCTGTTTTCAATCGTTTTGCGACCGCCGGTATTAAGCCAGATTTGACATTTCTTTTTGATCTTGATATATCGAAAGGTCGTGCACGGGGTGTCTTTGATGATCGTATGGAAACAGCAGGTAAAACATATCATCAAAAAGTGCGTGGAGGATATTTAAAGCTCGCACACCGGGCCAAGAAAAGAATTAAGATTCTCAATGGTGAGAAACCTTTAGATGATTTGAAATGTGAGATAGTTGATAATACAAAGGCTTTCTTGATTGGAAAGGGGTACAAATTATGAAGAAACTATTGATTTTGTTAATTGGTTTATCCTTGATTTGCGGTGTATTCATCGGTAATAGTCTGTGGGCAAAGGCCGATACTTATACACAACTGCGTATCTTCAACAAGATCCTCAAGGAGATTGAGAATAACTACGTTGACAAAATCCCTACAGATAGTTTGATCAAAGGCGCTATCGATGGGATGATTGCGGTGCTCGAGGATCCGCATACTGATTTCTTATCAAAACAAGAGTACGAAGCTTTAATGATTTCGACAAAAGGCGAATTTGGCGGTATCGGTGCTACTATTGGTAAACGTCATGATAAGATCACTGTTATTTCTCCGCTTGGAGGTACACCCGCCTACCGTGCTGGGTTGTTACCAGGTGATGCGATTGTTGCGGTTAATGGTGTATCTACTGAAGGAAAAGGCGTTGACGTTGTCGTCCGGGAGATTAGAGGGAAGCCTGGTTCAGTGGTTGTTTTGACGATTGAACGAACGATGATCGAAGACCCGTTTGATGTTGAAATCACAAGGGCGATAATAACACTGGATGCAGTTCCTTACTTCGGGATGTTAGATCACGCTATTGGTTATGTACAACTCGCTAGTTTTTCCCGCTCTGCTGATATTGAGCTAAAACTGGCACTGGATTCGCTCTTTTCAGCTGGAGCTGAGAGGATCATCTTCGACCTCAGATTTAATTCAGGTGGACTTCTAAATGAGGGGATTGCGATCAGCGAGCTATTTCTTTCCAAAGACAAGGATATCGTGACGACCAAAGGGAGATTTGAAGGTGCGCGTGTTCTACGTTCCAGGAAATCCTATTCATATGGTGATTTTCCGGTAATAACCCTGGTTGATGGTGGTTCAGCTTCAGCCTCAGAGATTGTTGCCGGTGCTTTGCAGGATTGGGAGAGAAGTCTGATTATCGGAACGATGACGTTTGGTAAGGGGTCAGTTCAGCATATTGTTGGACCTTTTGAAGATAGTACAGCGTTGCGCGTAACAACAGCTCGTTGGTACACCCCGTCAGGTCGTAGTATTGATAAGCCGGCAAGCGAGCAAGGTTATAATAATGATGAGTCAGCAGATCCCGAAGTGCAGGATTCATCAGAAGTCGAAAAGAAGGCATTTACAACACTAGGTCCGTTAAAACGGGTAGTCTATGGCGGCGGTGGTATAACACCTGATCTTATTATCAAACCTCCCAAAATGACTAAGTTAGAAACCGAAATATATACAAAAGGACTAAATTTCGATTTCGTAGTTCAATATACGGCGCGACACAAAGATATAGCCAGAGATTTCGAGATCACCGACGATGTACTGGAAGACTTTGCAGATTATTTATTAGATAATGATTTGGAGTTTAGTATGGAAGCATATGATTCTGTGCAAACTCAGATAAGAAAAAGATTGAAACAGGACATAACCACTAACCTCTGGGGTTTGAAAGAGGGTTATCGTGTGAGAGTCTTAACAGATATTCTGGTTGCTGAGGCAGTTGACCTGCTAAAGGAGGTGAGCGTTCAGCAAGACCTTTTTCGTTTCGCTAAGGAGCGATGAACTTCCTCAGGAGAATCAAGAAAATCCAATACTTGTTTTGATCAGCCTCGCGTTTTTATTGATTGGGATTCTTCTTCTGAAAATAATCAGCATCATTAGAACTAGAAGAATTGAACGCCGGCCGAGATAACGCGGGACACTAATTTTGATTTACATGAATATAAAAGGGGTTAATGAACTTGGCTATATTTCGTATTGAAATAACAAGAAAGAATGATCCGCGCGGTAAGTTGATAAAAAACGATTTCGCGTCTTTCG
>JAUWLY010000238.1 GCA_030613445.1 Candidatus Stahliibacteriota bacterium
AGATCAGACAGGATTACCGATATTAAAAAAATCATTAAAATAGATTAGCAACAACGTGTATAAAATTGGGAGGTACAATGAAAAAATATGTAATAGCCATTATCATAGGCAGTGTCCTCGTCTTTGCTGATGGTTTTATTATTGGTGCTTATGGTGTGGACAGGAATTTTAAATGAAGTTATTGACATTGAAATTTTTGAGCTTAAAATTTATTAAACTGAAATCTGTGTGCATTTGCTCTTTATCCGTATTCACCCCGTTAAATATGGAATTATTAGTAATGAGAGAGCAATGTATTAGCAATAAACATAATTTGTAAGGGCTATTGTTGTGAGACTAATGGTATTTAACAGGGTGTATCTATTTTTTAACCTTTGGTTAAAAAAGGAGGTTTTATGAAAATAATAAATATTCTTCGAGCTTGTCGAGAAGTTCCTTATGATATATTGCTCAATAGATTATTCAAAATAATCATCTTTGTAATCTTATTTTTCATCACTGTAATCAATGTTTCATTCGCCCAGAATAATTATGTCTTTGGACCGAGTATCAGGGTAAATGATGATCCACCGGGTTCGAGTTTTCATCATATAGCATCATCAGGATTTCACGGCATTGCCTGCAGAGGGGATACAGTTTTAGCAATGTTCTCTGATGAACGAAATGGTGGCAACAGAGCAGTATACTTCTCTAAAAGCCCGGATGCTAGACAAACCTGGGGTCCCAATGTCAGGGTGATTGGCGGAACAGCAGATTTTGAGGCAGATTGGGCATCAATAGCTCTCGATGCTCAAGGATATATATATATAACCTGTAGGAGCTGGGAGTCTGGTCCTGAGCAGAATGTCTACTTCACGAAAAGCACAGATGGTGGTTTAACGTTTTCTGATTCAGTATTGGTTAATGATACAACAAGATTAGTACAGCAGATGCCGAGTATTGCGGTAGATTCGAGTGGGCAAAAAGTATATATTGCCTGGGAGGATGGATTTTTAACTGGTGGAGGAAATCCCGATTACAATATTCGGGTATCGGTAAGTACAGATGGCGGAACAAGCTTTTTACCCAGTGTCAGAGTCGATGATACTGGTATTGATTCCAGTTGGCAGCAAAAACCAAGTATTGGCTGTAGCCGTGCTGGTGATACAGTGTATGTTGCGTGGCGTGATGAACGAAATGATCGCGATGTCTATTTTTCAAGGAGTATTGATGGTGGTCAAACATTTGAACCTAATATTATCGTGAATGATACGGCAGGCGTTCCTGTAAGCAGTCAGCGCGATCCGAGTATCTGGGTTAGTAAATCTGGTAATATCTTTATTGTCTGGGAAGATCTCCGTTCAGGTCCGTCCGATATCTTTTTTGATAAAAGCACTGATGGAGGAGTATCATTTAGTCAGGATATAAAAGTGACCGATACACTGTGGGGAGCAGCGGATTGTAGCATCACTGCAGATGATTCGGAAAGGATCTACATTGCATGGCTTGATAACCGAACATACGGTCAAACTGGTTCTGACATTTATTTCACCTACAGCACTGATACAGGTAGTACATTCGCTCCCAATGTCAGAGTGAATGACTTGGGTGGCACTATCGATGCCTGGGATTGGAATGCAAACATTGCTGTTAATAGCGAAGGGAAAGTGTTTGTTGCTTGGTTTAGTGATCGCAACGATCCAACAAGGGTTAATACTGATATATATGCTGCTGCTGGTATTTATACCGGGATTAAGGAATATATTAACAAACAAACATCTTGTAGTACTATTACTGTTTATCCTAACCCATACAAAAATAAAGTCCACATTACACTAATGGATACCAAACCAGAAGAGAATATCTCCATAATGATTTATGATATAACTGGTCGATGTATCAAGACCATAGAAAATATCCTGTCAAATCACATTGTGTGGACAGGAATAGATGATTTGGGCAATAAAGTACCTGCGGGTGTGTACTTTTGCCATGTGAAATCAGACAGGATTACCGATATTAAAAAAATCATTAAAATAGATTAGCAACAACGTGTATAAAATTGGGAGGTACAATGAAAAAATATGTAATAGCCATTATCATAGGAAGTGTCTTCGTTTTTGCTGATGGTTTTTTCCCGATAGGTGCATATGCTGTAGAGGATACAGCTTACCTTTCCTGGGCGCATGATTCTCTTCAGTTAAATACTGTATTTAGTGGCTGGCAAAACGATGAAGATTCCTACGAAAGATATTTAGCTAAAGCCGATTCATATGACCTAAAGGTGATCTTTCAAGAACCATTAGTGGGTAATTATCCAAATAAGCAGGCAAGATTAGGATGGTATAATAATATGTGGCATGCCCAATGGGAATCTGAAGATACCTTCTTTGTATGGGATACAGGGATAGAAGTAAACGACCCTGATGCATCGGATAGTACTGCCAGGGTATGTAGCTTAGGTGTTCATACGGCGGGAAGTATGCAGGATGGCAAGTGGAATTGGCAGTTGAGAATACCGGTATACGATTGGTGCGGTGCAGTTGAATACACAACGATATTTCGATTGAAGATCGATTCAACATCATGTCACGATACAATACCTGTGTGCAGTTTAAAGGTCTATAGTCCGCAGGGTGATTCAGATACACTATTCATAGATAGTGTATTGACAGTGGGTGATTTCCAAGAACTGGTCTATGAACCATGTACGCTCACCTTTACCATGGATATAGGTACTCGTCCACTCGTTTGGTACAAAATATATTGGCATGGAAATGTGACGCTCTGGGCCGATTTTGTCGAGGTGAAAGATGAAGATATTGATAGTCTAACAGTTGGCCGCGTATACGATGATTCTTTAGATAACATTTTCACACACTATACAACTACATGGTATCCGGCGCTTTTCCGCTACTATCTGCGGGATGAACCATGTATCGGACATTATCATGCAAATGCATATCTTATGGATTATCTTAGATTTGAATATGGCAATGCAGTACCCGGTCTTCAAACCCTTGGCGGTGGTGGACAAGATAGTCAGTTATTTGAAATGTATGTTGATTCGGTCATACCCAATGAGCTTATGATCGATAAATACCCCCTTGGTCCAAACACACCAAATTCAGGACAGGGCTTTCAGACGGCACTTGATGATTTATGTGGTGTATTGCGGTATGGTCGTGAGACTGCACTGGGTGATACGTTGGACTTCTGGTATATCGTCCAATCTTTTGGGTTTTATGAGTCAGAAGATCCTGATGATGGAGGTACTGCAGTAAATAATCGTCTTCCCACTAAACAGGAGTTGCGCTGCATGACATGGCTCAGTCTTGCGCATGGTGCGAAAGGCATTATGTACTTCCTTTACGAAACAAGGTCAGCTGGTGATTTATGGTTGCGAGGCTTATGGCGCCACGACAGTACGCCTCGTGAACCATTATATTCTGAGGCGAGTAATATAAATGAAACTCTGGACTCAATTGGCTCAATTTTAATAACCCTTGAATCAGATACGGTATTTAAAGCTTCTGAAGGCATACCGCCAGACTGTTTTATTAAGAAAGTATGGATTTGGAATTATGCGGATACCCTGATTCAGATTGGGACATTTCATAAAGCGAATAACCCTGACGATAAATATTTCATTATCGTCAACCGGCATTGCCTGCCGTCTGAATCCCTGGAGGTTGTAGTTGAGCTTGAGGATACACTCCGCTATCTATACGATTGCTATAATAAAGAGATAATTACCTACGAACTGATTATTGGAGGACCTATAACTTACGGTTATCGAATAAAACTTCAACCAGGACAAGGACGACTGTTCAGGATGGTGCCGTTCAGCCGGGAATTTAAAATCAACCAGAATCAGACTTATACCAATATGCCGTATGTGGCACTGCGCACCAAGGCGACTTCATCACTGGGTGTGGATTCAATGAAAATCTGGCAGCACTATATCCCTCAACAGGAAACTCTAAGACACACCTATTCAACAAACTGGATACCATTTGATACCACTTATTTCTGGTATTTACGCCAGGATGAGGGAGCCAATACTGTATACATTCAGTATAAGGTTGATGGTTCGATCAAAACCCCTGTATATTGTGATTCGATAATCTTTGATAAAACAACACCGGCCGGTTCGTTTGTGATAAATGATGATAGCACATTTACCAATACATCTAGTGTAACTCTTAACAATTCAATGAGCGATTCTTCGAGTAGTATGCAAGACACGAGTGGGATGTCAAGGATGCGGTTCGGCAATAAATTTTTGAAGAACTTAGTTAAAAACTCTGGGTTTGACAGTACTGGTAATTGGGAGTACGACACAGCGATATACCATAGTGATTTAGATTTATTTGAGATTCCGGTACAGACAACTGGCAATTACTTTTATCAAACGATTCTACCTGAGAGCCTTGAGGCTTTTGACAATGACACAATGTTATTGTGGATAGATTTGGTGAGCGATTCGTTTGTAGGTACAGGCAGAATTGAGTTTCAATATATTTACGGGGATACAGCAGTAAGACACCAACATCCTATTGGTTGTTCAATTTCAATTCCCCAGGGTACAAATGCAAGGGTATCGCATTATAATCTTTATTCATATTTCATGTTCCAGCCTGACTCAGATTCTGTTTTTACCGAAGTACGGGTTGGTGTATTTGTTGACACTCATTCAGTCGTTGATAATAAAGGTAGATTGTTCATCGACAATCTGCGGCTCGATGTAGTAGGTCCTCCAAATGACTATACAAAATTTGAAAATTATGATTCACTAAAAGAATGGACATTAACTTCAGATAATGGAGTGCGAAAAGTGTATGGTCAGTTTGCAGATGGCGCGGGTAATGAGACCGGTGTTTTTTTCGACAGTATTATTGTTGATACAACAAAGCC
>JAUWLY010000111.1 GCA_030613445.1 Candidatus Stahliibacteriota bacterium
CAATCCACGTAGAAAGTGGACCAAAACTGGACCAAATAGAAAGGGGAGTGATTAATCACTCCCCTTTTTTGTGAAGTTGTTGCTCGAAAAATTATTTAACCTTGACTACTTTCCTTTTAATTACTCCATCAATATTGTCCCACTGCAATTTCATGACACCGTTGGACTTTCCTTGGAGAACGTTCTTCACCAATCCTTCGGTAATATCGTACACTCGTATGCTGATATTGTTTTCTTCCCTCCTCCTCTCAACATACCATTTTTCTTCATGTTTCCTCCTCCTCTTCTATACAATACACCATCGATACATTACAGAAGGGGGAGGATATTACCTACCCCTTCTGTTGTGCACTAGAATATTATTTCATCATAATGAATTTACGTGACTGCTGTCCGTCTTCTGTATCAAGATGCAGATAATAAATACCACTCGGGAGTTTTTTATCTGGCTTCCACATGAAGTCGTGCACGCCAGCTGAAAGTTGCTCATCGATGAGTGTCTCCACAAGGCGACCCGTGACATCTATGATGCACACTCTTGCATGTGTTGGTTTAGTTAGATTGATACTGTAATTGAATTTCCCCTGAGATGGATTTGGGAACACCGGGCCGAGTACAACCGGTCCCACCGGCTCGTTCGTCTTGTCTTCCTGGATACCTACATAGACACCAAACCTGAGAATGAATCCATCTTTTACGCCATTAAATGTCTCATCGTATACGAAAGGAGTAGTGGGGAAATTGCTACTTACCGTCGACCCAATCAGCACAACGGTTGAATCATCAATGATAGCCAAATCACCCGCTAATTCGGAAGAATTGCCTCCGATGTAAGAACAATAGACAAGATCCGCTTGGCCATTGCCATTAGGGCTTAACAGACCCACGAAAGCATCGTAAGGCCCGTTCAGTGTTGTATCATATGCACCAGGGGTAGTAGGAAAACCATATTCACATTGTCCTGCAATCAATACGTTCCCGACCGGATCAAACGCCATACTGGTGACCACATCTCCAGTAAGACCACCGGTTCCCCCAATGAATGTAGAATATAACAATTGACTTCCAGTTGAATCCAGTATAGAGACGAATGCATCAAAGTCACCGGCCCCGCCATTGAATGTCGTATCATAAGCGTTGGGTGTTGTAGGAAAATCGGATGACCACGTAACGCCACCTATAGCGAGCATTCCATTTTCACTCAAACTGATCGCGTCTAAACAGGTGTAGTCAAGTGAAGACCCGCCCAGGTATGTTGAGTATATCAGATTGCTACCTGTTGCATCCAGTTTGGTTATGAAATTATCCCAATCACCATTAAAGGTCGTATCGTAGGCACCAGGCGTGGTGGGAAAATCAGGCGACAGCGTGCTGCCGGTGATAAAGACATTACGCTCCTCGTCAAGCACCAACATTATGTAATCACTATTTGTTATCATGGGATATTCGTAATACCACCCATCATCATTGTTTCCGCCAAGATATGTTGAATAAACAAGAGTTGACCCATCAGCACTGAGACGAGTAACAAACGCATCTCTTATACCACCATTATAGGTTGTATCGTATGCACCAGGTGTCGTTGGGAAGTTCGATGATGCTGTGTATCCACCAACAATCGCATCGCCTGAATTGGAAACATCCAGTGCCACGATCATATCGTCCATGGTAGTACCCAGATATGTTGAATAAAGCAATTGTGAACCGTCAGCGCTGAGACACGCTACTACACCATCAAATGCTCCATTATGGGTCGTGTCGTAGGCACCAGGCGTGGCAGGAAAATCAGACGACATGGTTAAACCACCAACCACTACTCGGTCTGAATCATCCAAAGCGACCTCAAATAGTACATCTATGCTATCGCCACCAAGAAAAGTTGACCATAACAGTTGTGATCCATCTGCACTGATACATGAAATGTAGGCATCACTGTAACCTCCTACAAAAGTGGTATCATACGCCCCGGTTGTGGTGGGGAAGTCAACTGATTCAGTTGCCCCTGCTATGATTATGTCCCCAGATGCAGTAAGATCTATTGAAATGCAATCATCCTGGTCTTGGCCACCAAGAAATGTTGACCATTCGAGCCCTGGGTCGATCACCAGTGCCAATGCTACATCACGTTCTGGTACATAGAACCCATAGCTATGTTCATCAATTTTGCGGAATTGACATTCCACTGGCAAATTTCCCCCCGATGCAAGTTCATACCACGCTTTTGGTGGTTTTTGCGTAATAGGACCAAATTCAGTTTCCATCACGAGAATGCCGTTTTCATCAATTCTTAGTTCCTTTAAGCCTTCACAGCGTATCACAACATCACTTAAATCGGCACTTCGAGAGAGCAGCAGGTCATATTCCAGCCAGCCATTATCCTCGCGAAAACAAAGATCAATTCCTTCATATAACCTGTGGTACATAACCTTTGCATAGCCAGCAACATTACTCTGCCACTTAGAACGGTCATTGCCAATGAAGAAGTTGTAATTAGCTGTCTGTTCCTGCTTTCCACTAAGCACCACTTGCTCTGACGCACCTTCAAATGCTATACTCATCACAATACCCTTTACCTTATCCCTTTCCTCCCGCTTTTCAAACTGGAATGTCACTCCGTCCCTCTGCAACCATGCAGTCATACCTGGTTTGCGTACCATAAACTCTATAGGCGTACCCCATTGTCCTCGATTCTCTATGAATGTTATGGCGTGTCGCGGTATATTCTGCATTTGTATCTGGGTATTATTGACAGTGTTAGATTTTCTGTCGTGAGTGAGTCCTATTATACCTGCCAATAATGCAACGACGAGCATTGCAAATATTGGTATTATTACATACACTTTCTTCATGTTTCCCCCTCTACAGTTAATTAGTATACAAACTTCATTAGATATTTAAAATATGACTTAAAGGATTATATAAAGTTATGATATAATGTCAAGATGGCACGTCCTATCGGTCTACCCAGTATAGGTTGTAAGATACTGAAATATCAAACAAAAAGTAATGTTGACATCTCCATTTTAGCCGTTATAATGTTCAGAAACTGGCCCAGAAGTGGACCAGATGTATTATATGAACATTGGTGTCGTCGCAACGTGTTGTGCCACAATGCGCCTGTAGCTCAATCGGAAAGAGCCACGGACTTCGAAGTCATTTTTGCTATTTTCAAAATCCATGAAATCGCGGCGTATCAAAGCTTTGCGCGATTTTCTGTAATCTCGCCAGAAGTAAAAAATCTACCAGATTCCGTACAATCCACGTAGAAAGTGGACCAAAACTGGACCAAATAAGAAAGGATCGGTGATTGTTTTACCGGCCCTTTCTTATTTCTAAATGTTCCCCCATACACCCCAAAATTTCACTGGCTTTTCAGATAAAGAACCAGCCGTACACACTGCCGGTCATTAATATCACTTGTTTTGCATAAATGTGCATCCGTGCATACTCTCGCTTAGGTTATAGAATCAAAAAAAGAAGAGTGATTTAAATAAGTAGCGCCACCTTAAAATTTACTGAATTAAATGTGTATTTGCTATTCCGTGACGGTTTAGAACATATGCTGTCTTAAATGACTACCAAATTACAACAAATTTACCAACTTTTTTCTGCCAAGGTGTTTCAAGTAAATAGAAATAGATACCAGCACTCACATTTATAGTCATGAAGAATTCATAGCTGCCAGCAGATTTTCTGCCTGATATTGGTTTATCAATCAGTCTTCCACAGGCGTCGAAGATGCGTAGGGTGATTACAGCTTCCCCTGGCATGGATATGCGGAAGAGTGCTTTATTTTTAGCGGGATTAGTTTTTAATCCGAATGAAAAGAACTTAGGTATTGTCTGAATATCCAGTATTCCTGGGTAGTAATTTGCGATAAAAGTATAACAATTTGCTGGTGCTCCTGCGGGATCAGTTGCAACATGTCCAGTACTGTCAGTTGCTTCAATATAATACCGAACAGTATCGGTAAGAGTATCAACTTCAGGTATTGAATCCAGATACCAATTTGGCGTGCCAGTCAGAAACATTAGTGATGAAATCCAATCGGGGTCTTCATCTCTTTGATAAAAAAGAATCACTGAATCCACTCCAGATAGCTTATCAGTAACTTTTGTAAAAATTTCAAACGGACCTGCATAAGAGGTGTCAATCCACACACTAGTAGATTCAATCACGGGTGCGACATCAATGCCAAAACTGTCAAGGCTTGCATAAGATCCCTGATTTCCAGCCCAATCATAAGCCTTTACTCGCCAGTAGAATGGATACTTCTCATATAGAGACATAATAGTAGAAGTCGTATCTAAAGTATCGATCATTATAGGAGAAATAAAATCAAGTAGGGTGTCTATTTGAATTATGTAGCAAATTGGTGCAAATAAGACTTTCGGTTGTTGCTTTAGTCTATTCATATTTTTTGTTGGTCTATATTCATTTAGTGCATCAAGATTTGTTACTGCTGTCCATTCAAAAATCACTACCGTATCTTCCAAAATAATGCCATTGATCGGTGAAAGAAGTGTTGGAATGACGGGTATTATGGTATCAATCTCAAAGCACCAACTGGATGAAAATTCGCCTTCATTAGTGGCAACATCAAAGGCTTTTACACGCCAATAATAAACAGTGTCAGATAAGGTGCTGGTTAATATTGTATCAACTAATGTCGTTTCAACCAAACTTTGTGAGAAAAGGCTATCTAATGCGTATTGGAAAAGATAATAGTCAATGCCGCTAAGATTATCATTTGCTTCATGCCAAATAAAATTAACTGTGCAGCTATTCAAGCAGGCATTATCAATCGGTGAAATCAAAGTGACTTCTAATGGTGGAGTGGTATCAATAAGAACAGTCCAGGTTTCGTTTGATTGCAGAGTGTTACCTGCAGTGTCACAAACAACAACATACCAGTCGTTATAACCTTCTATCAGATCATAATTTGCAGTCCAGATTGTATCACTGCCTGTATACTTTAGAATATCACTAATATAAACCTTATAATCCTTCAAACCACTCAGACTATCGCTCGATGCCTGCCAAATGAATGTAGGCCTTGTCGTCGATAGAGCAGATGAATCAGGAGGAGCTACAAGGCTGAAATGAACTGGTGGAGTAATATCGACTCTAAAGGTCCATGGAGTAGAAAAGTTGCTTTGATTTCCGGCTAAATCATAAGCTTTGACACGCCAATAATACTCATGTTCACCAAAATGAAGAAACAGTGTATCTATTGTTGTTTGTGCAGTATCAACAATCAAGGGATTTACAAAATTATCTATTGTATCGATTTGAAGAATATACATAATTGAGGATCCTCTGTCGCCACCTTTTCCCAATTTCCTCACAGCATTCCATTCAAAAATAACTAATGAATCATTGAGCCAACTGTCATCTATAGGTGAGATCAGTATCGGTGTTTCTGGTGCGTTGGTGTCAATAGTAAATTGCCACACTTCAGACCAATCACTGTGATTACCAGCATTATCAAGTGCCTTTACACGCCAGTAATAGGTTGTATCTTGCAGGTTTAAGTTGTAAAATGTATCGACCAAGCTCACGCTATCAGCATTGAAAAATATTGAATCATTTGCGTACTGGAAAACATAATATTGAACACCTGAACCTATATCTTCTGAATGATGCCATATAAACATAATCATGGTATCAGTAGTGCACAAATTGTTAGAGGGTGTAATTAATATAGGAATAGTGGGTGGATGAATATCGTCAGAGTAAATAAATTTTCCCCAGATACGTGATGTATTTACTGGGTTACCATTAATATAATTAGTAAAGCCTGGATAAATTATGAGTAGTTGGTTTCCGAAACCATGAGCCGCACATGGGAAAATCTGATCGCCTGGTTGAATAGATACAGGGGTGGAATCGATTAACGTCCCTGATGGACTTACTTTTGTACTGTAAATATCCCAAGATGCACCACTGCGTTTATCTTGCCAGATAACAAGATAGTTTGTGCCATCATATGCCAATGAGGGGCGCTTTTGATAATTGACGGCAGTTGATATGGCAATACCATTTGGGTCTAAGACTATTCCATCTTGACTTACCCGGGCACCATAGATATCTGAAGTATCACTGCGATAGTCTTGCCATACTGCGAGGTAGTTTGAACCATCAAAGGCTGCAGCAGGATACCATTTGTCACCTGCTGCAGTTGATATGGCAATACCCGATGGGTCAAGGACAGCTCCTGATTGGTCCACTCGTGTTCCGTAAATGTCCCAATACACATAAGGTGCGTTTCGATCATCTTGCCAAACTACAAGATAATTTGTTCCATCAAAGGCAATAGAGGGATACCATTGTTCATAAGAATCGGTTGATATAGGGATGCCAGCAGGATCTAAAACTGTTCCGTCTTGAGTCATCCGGGTACCATATATATCCCAATTGCTATTGCGCCAATCATGCCATACTACAAAATAGTCTGTGCCATCATATGCCAATGAGGGGCGCTCTTGATAATTGACGGCAGTTGATATGGCAATACCATTTGGGTCTAAGACTATTCCATCTTGACTTACCCGGGCACCATAGATATTACCGTTACTTTCCCAAACAACTAGGTAGTTTATACCATTAAAGGTAATGCGAGGGTATATTGCGTCGGCGGCTATCGGTGATATTGGAATAGCAATCGAGTCTAAGGTTATTCCGCTTTGATTTACCCTTATGCCATATATATCGGGACCATCAAGGTTTTCTTGCCAGACTACAAAATAGTTGGTGCCGTCAAACGCAATTGAGGAATGTCCCTGACCACTTATTCCATATGACAAAAGAATACCAGTCGTGTCTAAAACCGTACCTACTTGACTTACACGCGCGCCGTAAGTATTAGATGTAGATATAAACTCAGGGAAATCCCACCAGACCACAAGATAATTTGTGTCGCCGAAAACAACGGAAGGATACCACCGGGTGTATGATATGGTTGCTATGCCAATACCATTTGGATCTAAGACTGTTCCATCTTGAGTCACCCTAGAACCATAGATGTTCCATAAAGCAGCACGGGTATCCATCCACACCACAAAATAGTTAGTTCCATCAAATGAAAGAGAAGGCAATTTTTGGTCATTTACCGCAGTAGATATTGCAATCCCCGCAGTGTCGATGACTACCCCAGCTTGACTAACCCTTGTGCCGTAAATATCGCCCAAATGATCGCTACGATAATCTTCCCATACTACAAGCCAGTTTAGGTCATCAAAAGCAACTGAAGGGGAGTTTTGGTCATTTACCGCAGTAGATATTGCAATCCCTGCAGTGTCGATGACTACCCCAGCTTGACTAACCCTTGTGCCGTAAATATCGCCAGAACTAGCACTACGATAATCTTCCCATACTACAAGCCAGTTTAGGTCATCAGAAGCAACTGAAGGGTAGTTTTGGGCATTTACCGCAGTAGATATGGCAATACCAGATGGGTCAAGGACTTCGCCATTTTTATTTACGCGTGCACCATATATGTCAAAAGTACCATTACGATCATCTTGCCATGTTATTAGATAATTTGAACCATCAAAAGCCACCGTGGGATGTCTTTGGTAACCTGATGCTGCTGATATCAGAATTCCACCTGGATCTAAAATTGTCCCGTCTTGACTCACCCGTGAACCTGAGATATCTGGTCCAATTGGGCTGCCGGGACTTTCCCAGACGACAAGATAGTTTGTACCATCGAAAGCTACACAGGGATATGCTTGACAGCCAGGTGCGGGTATATAAATAACATTTGTATCAATAATAAATTCTCCTCCTCGCAACTTACGATTTTTGCCTTTTTCGTATCTGCGATTGTTTAACTTTGCTACGTTACCAGAATATCGTATTTCCAAGTCGTAATTTACGTTCTCCATTTGTTTGAATTTCAAAGTGCGGCTATTCCCTTCGCGGATAATTTCACCATAGCGTGTTTGATAAACAACTTTGCCATTTTGCATCTCGCGTATGCCCTCTACAGGAATAAATATATCTTCCGTACCCTCATTCTTTACTTCGGCCTTTAATACGACACCATATTCGTCAAAAAATGCTTCGTAAACCTTATCCTTAATAACAAGCTTATTTCCATCTCTCATTGGATGATGCGAGACTTTTTCGATAATTTCGTTTACGTTAAAGGGTGTTTCTATATTTTGTGAGGATGAAATTCTGTTCTGGGCAAATGCAAGTGAAACGGCAAAAGCCGCAAGTAACAAGTTATGGATAATTATATAGGATTTATTCAATCCGCCTCCTCTATACTACATATATTATAGAAGTAATTTAGATGTTGTCAAGAGGGCACGCTGTGGATTCGCAGTCCGTAATGTTATCATTGTTGACAATACACATTTGTAAGTTATAATATGTCAAAACTTTGACCAAATGTGGACCAAGTTCGCTTTGTGAGAGTGGTGTGCTCGCAAAGCGTTGCGGCACAAGGCGCCTGTAGCTCAATCGGATAGAGCGACGGACTTCGAATTAGTTTTTACGAATTCGAAAATCCCTGAAAATGCGACGTATCAAAGCTTTGCGCGATTTTTTGTAATCTCGCCAGAAGTAAAAAATCTACCAGATTCCGTA
>JAUWLY010000176.1 GCA_030613445.1 Candidatus Stahliibacteriota bacterium
AAAAGTGCTTCCTTGACCGATTTGGACTAAGGACTTTCTAACAAAATTCATTATAAAATATAAGAAACTGTTATCAGATTTTGTTCCACGTATGGCCGCTAATCCTCTACCGATACAACATTCCTCAGGAGCCACATTTACGTCTCCAACTGGAGCACGAACACTAACGAGAATATCTCCTCTATCAGCTACTTTTCTTGGCGAATTACACCATTTGTTGACTGTTGGGTACTTTGTACCAAATTCTGCCGTACCTTGAAAAAATGGAAGACCATTTTTATAATCAAAACAATCTACAGATGGAGGCGACTGTCCCATATTAATGTAAGCAACATCTCCAAGCTTAGCAATCTCCCAATCCACCGGTATTTCGCCGATTTCGGTTTTTTTGAATCTAGTGTGACCGATGCCGCAGGTGAAGAGTTGTTGCATTAAACCTTTTTTTAACTCCTTTATTTTTTCAATAACCCGATCACTTTTTTCAATTGTCTGATCAACAGTTATCAATATTTCAGCGATCTTTTCCTGTTCAGAGAGAGGAGGAAGAGTCACTTTAAAAGGTTTCATTGCTTTGAGACTTATTGCTGGTTGTGCAGTTTGAGAAACAATATCAATAATTCTCTTTTTAGTTCTCGACCATATTAACCATTGATGAAGGTATTTACAATTTATCTTTTTCTCATCTAATGAAATTTTCATTAGATTCGCAGGAATAAGAGCTACCTTATTCCCTTTTAAGTCATCAACTATTGCAGAACATCCAACTGTCCCTATTTTTGTTATCAAAATGTCGCCAACTTTCACAAGACTTCGCGATAACTCCCTTGCTTTTTCTTCAGAAATGTATCTGATATCAAACCATTCTAAGCGATCCGAAGTGATATTCTTACCCTGTAAAACAGGAATACCAGAGTCAACATAATCCTTAAGTTTTAAATTTGAACCAAATGGTCCATCCACAATGGCATACTTCTGTTTAGCTGCAACGTCATTCAATTTCACAACCTCCCAGTCCACGGGGATTTCGCCGATTTCAGTTTTTTTGAATTTTTTTCCTGTTTTTAAACTATCTACCTGTACCATATTTTGTTTCCAATACTCCATTTATAAAATTGTTAAATTCTTCTTCATATACGTCAGGTTTTGTATCACGTCCTGGGATAACAGGTAATCCGATATTACTCTTTGCAAACTCCATGCTAATTGTCTCCATTGCTTCGCGTAATTTTGAGCTTTTCATGTATTGTGAGGTGGTTTTTTCAACTTCCTTAAAAACGTTCCACACTGATTCCAATGCAGAAAACAGTGAAATCCAGTTAAGCCAGATTGGCTTTTTTGTGATATTATAATCCATTCCAGTTAGAAATTCCCACCATTTTGTGTCCTTGGATAATCTATATTCCATTTTCCGCTTGCCCTTAGGAACAGTCAATATTAATCTTGATTCGGAAAGTTCAATAAGTGTATCCTGGATCGCTTTTACTGATATGCCGATAGCCTGAGCAATCTCATTGGGATGCCCCCCATCATGGGTGAGAAGATATAGAATGCATTCTGACCGGGAGCCAATCCCAAACAAAGAACGCAGAAGAAAACGGATATTACTCCGGGCATTTATTGGTGTAGATTTTGACGACTTGCGAGGGATGAAGGATCCGCGCATAAACCCATATTTCTGGAACACAACAGCTCCTCGCTTCTCAGACTCTGTTGACTCCCTGACACGCAACTCTTCAGACCCAATTCCCGGCTCTGGATATGATTGTCCCTCTTTTGTGAAAAAAAGGCTTTTCGGCTTCATCCTTTCATGAGGTTTTGCTAATGAACCAAGTGACTGCCATTTTCTTTTGTATGTTTTTGCCTCCTGAGATACAAGAATAGCTACCGCGCTTATTATCCGTCTGGTTTCATTGTTTTTCTTCTTTAAAATACTACGCAGCCGTTGGTTATCAATCCATTTAGCATTGGTTATCAACCAATCAAGAATTTCGTCAAATAAACGAGGTTCATAGCGTGCAATCTGGAGCGAAAATATTAAAAGTGCCTCAGGGTCAATGACCCATGATTCTTCGGCACGCGCACCACCGGCAACGCCTAATGCTGACCATTGACGCCAAAGAAAATCGAGCATTTCTTCCAAAAAAAAATGTTTAAAGTTTGTCTGCAACATCTGCATATCCAAATTGGGTTAAAAAGCTCTTGAGAACCATCTTATACCCGTCAGAAATATCATGCGTCATACTCCAGCGTGCTGCTTTTTCCACTTCGTCTACAGTCGGTTTAAGTACAAGGAGATCGTCAACATGCTTGCCTCCACTATCAACCGCTGCGTGGAGTTTAAAGTGTATCTGATCATAGCGTGTGAGAAAATGTACGACAAGATTCTTTCCATAAGAACGGGTTTCTGTTCTTTCCAGTAGTCCTGCAGGTAATCCAAAATCCATGACTGATGAAGCTGTTGAGTTAAACCAGTTGTCTTTCAGATTGAAATCGCGCGCAACCAGCTGCGCAGCACGCAGTAACTCTTTTTTCATTGGCTTGGCTTTTGTTAAATGCTGATTCCCGTCCTTATTTTTATCAACAAAAGCGATAACATCAACATCCTCAGTAGTGCGCTGCACGTATCCGAGTACGCTCATTGCAGCACCGCCGCATACCACAATTTCGATTATCCCTGCATTCAAAGCATCAAGCTGTTCGGAAAGTGCCTGAAATATGCGTTCGATGTCGGTTCCGCTGTCAAACATCATTAGACCTTATAGCCCAGTTCTTTCAAATATTCCTGTACTTTTCCTTCAGTCTTACAATATTCTTGTTTTAATACCTCGAGTTCGGCGATGACTTTCTGGACATCAATCTTTTCCTCTTCTTTAGTTATATCAATATACCGCGTGATATTCAAATTATAATCGTTTTCTCGTATTTCATCGAGCCCTACAGAACGGCAATATTTTTTCACTTTTCTGTAATCATGAAACGCCTGTACGATTTTTTGAATATCTTCAGGCCTCAGTGTATTTTGCTTCTTACCCTCTTGAAAATCGTTCGCACCATACAGAAAAAATACACGGTCTTTGCACTCTTGAGATTTGTTTTTGTTGATTATAAGCAAACAAGCAGGGATTCCAGCACCATAGAACAACTTGGATGGTAAACCGATAACTGCTTCTATAATATCCTCTTCTATAATACCGCTTCTAATCTTGCCTTCAGCTCCACCCCTGAATAGCGCACCATGAGGCAGCACCACGCCGACCTTAGCGGTTGGGTTGGCAATCGCAATCATGTGCTGTATAAAGGCGTAATCACCGTATCCCTTGGGTGGGATACCAAACCTGAATCGTCTATGCGGATCGCTCTGCGCTTGCTCATATCCCCAATTCTTCAATGAAAAAGGCGGATTGGCAATCACGATATCGAACTTCATCAACTGACCTTTAGTTACGAGATGTGGATCGCGCAACGTATCGCATCTTTTAATCTGGGCATTCTGCAAACCATGGAGCAGCAAGTTCATTTTGCATATTGCCCAGGTGCCTACATTTATTTCTTGTCCATAGAGCGAAATATTCTTTGGATTCTGCTTTTTTGTCCTTAAATGATAGACTGATTGGATGAGCATACCGCCTGACCCGCACGCGGGATCGCAAATTCTCATGCCCTCGGATGGATCAAGAAGGTCAACAAGTAATTCAACTACTTCTTTTGGTGTGTAAAACTCTCCGCCTTTTTTACCTGCGCTCGCTGCAAATTGTTCGATAAGATATTCGTATGCATCTCCGAGTATGTCCGGTTTTTCCAAATTTTCATTTCTCAACTTAATCTGGGAAAAATGGTGCGTGAGCTGAGAAAGAATGTGATCGGGCAAACGGTCTTTATCATTAAAATCAACGGTCGAGAGTACGTTTTCCAGGGATTCGAGATTGGCTTCTTCCAGAGCATCATTTGCTTTGTTGATATATGCGCCAATGTTCTGAGTACGTGATTGAAGGAAATTCCAGTGAGCCCTCTCCGGAACTGTAAAATCATGATAGTCTGAATCCCGGGCACGAGTTTTGTCATCGATCTTCTCATTCTCCTCATCAAAAACATCAGAAATTCGCTTAAGAAACAGTAACCCGAATATGTAATTCTTATAATCGGCAGCGTCAATATGCCCCCTTAGAATATCGGCAGATTTCCACAAATGCTTTTTCAAGGTTTCAAGTCCTATTTTTTCATTTGTAGGCTTTTTCTGGATTTTATTGTTCTTCTTCATGATATATTATAACAATATTTTAGTACTTGTCAAGAGGTAAAATTAACTTATTTTATAGTTTAACTATAATAAAACTAAAGATAAACTTATATTTATAGTAATTTCTCGCCTTTTAGGCTAATATGACCGTGAGGAGAAATAATGATATGGTCAAGTGGTGCAATGTCAACAGACTGACAAGCAGCTTTTAGTTTATTGGTAACGTCAATATCTTTTTGACTCGGTTTCAAATTACCTGATGGGTGATTGTGTACAAAGATAACTGCAGTTGCTCCCATACTGAGCGCCGTGCGGATGACCTCACGAGGATAGATTGAAGCTTCGTCTACTGTTCCCCTTGCCAATTCCTCAATGCCAAGGATCATATTTGATTTATTGAGAAATACCACTTTGAAAAACTCCTCCTTACGATCGCGCAGGGATAATGTAAGATAATCGAGCACATCCTTGTCATTCTCAACATACGTTTTACCAACGACTTTTTCTTTGATTTGACGTTTTACTATTTCAATTGCAGCCATGAGTTGAGCGATCTTTGCGGGACCAAGACCTTTTATTCTACTTAGATCAGACTTCTTGGCACTGAGCAAACCCCTTAATCCTCCAAATTTATTGATCAGTTCCCTGCCAAGTGCAACAGCATCTTTCCCCTTAGTACCAGAACGCAGTAGAATTGCGATTAATCCAGCGTCAGAAATATGATCTGGTCCTTTCTGAAGCAACAATTCTCTTGGCTTTTCTTCCTCTGGCCAGTTCTTGATCCAGTGGTCTTCGTGTTTTTTATTTGGTTTCTTTTTCAATCTTTGGCACCTGCATTCTGTATTAGTAAGTTTCAAATCTGAGGATTGTGTAATTCATCCCTTGAAATCACAAAGTCTAACCCAATCACCATTTGAATCTTTTATGAACCAAAATTTCCAACCATTTACTGTACGTCTTTTCACAACTGCTTTAGCTGCTGCAGTAGGCGTTTTATATCTCTTTTTGCCTAATATGATTGTGCCTCCAGAGGTTAAAATAGCCCTGTGTTCTTTACCTTTATAAGTTTTGTATAAACGCTTGCGCCTTGGGACTAACCCTTTTAATGTCTTCGGGTGTAACGAGCTTCGTTGCTTCCTTTGTTTTGGTTTTCGAGTACCAAACATCTCTTCTAATTCAAGTTGCTGTTTTTGTTTTACCATTGCTTTCAGTTTCTTGAACATCGTACTGCTTTTACCCTTAGGAATTGTACGATTACCTTTTGGATTAGCTACTCTTACTATCAATGCTTCAATTTCACTAATGTGGGCAGCTCGTCGAACAAGGTACAAACTAAAATGGGTCCAACTTGCATAATGTCTATCCCGAAGATGATGCCTCACCCTCTTCCGAAGATCTGTAGATTTTCCTACATAATATAAGTCTCTATCGTCATATAACGCATATACTCCAGGAGAACTCCCAATGAGTTCAGTTATAAGATTGTAGTGTTTTTTAAACACCAATTTAGAAACATTCTCCAACCTATGGATTACTAAACTGCGAGAACCTTTTTTTCGTTTTTCCCTCTTGCGTTTTTTCATTCTTCACTCCTCGTTATATAAATGTTGCAATTGCAATCATTTATATGTTCATTATGCCTCAATTTTGTTGAAGAGTCAATAGAGCTTTGCTCAGGATTACGCGGATAAAAAAAGGCGGAATTGGGGTTAGCCTTCGAAAGGAGAAACTATACCTGCGGTCATAAGAATCTGGATCCCCCGGTTAAACCGTGGAATGACCGAAGAGGGGGTGAATTCATGCGTTGACAGGCGATTTATAAATTAGAAGCTATCGTCTAATATTGACTACATTCCATTATCATCTATAATAACCTACTAGGTATTTTTTATTATATTCTTTTAGTGTATAGTGCTTAGTGCCTAGTGCTTGTTGAAAAAGCGCCTGTAGCTCAATCGGATAGAGCGACGGACTTCGAATTAGTTTTTACGAATTCGAAAATCCCTGAAAATGCGACGTATCAAAGCTTTGCGCGATTTTTTGTAATCTCGCCAGAAGTAAAAAATCTACCAGATTCCGTA
>JAUWLY010000073.1 GCA_030613445.1 Candidatus Stahliibacteriota bacterium
AAATCCACCATTTCACCGCTACGAATTTCAGCAGTTCTTCAGTCGGAGCAATAATTATGAAGGACATAATAAAAATATTGACAATGCCACCAACAATCGCGTTCAGGCCGGATAATAAGATCGTTTCTATAATAGCTGCAGGGATGACCATAAGTGCGCCGAGTAGGAATATCTTGAGGATATTCTTCTTGGGTTCAGGTTCATATTTATCCCGGTGATAAAAGTACCACATCATGAATAAACATGGAGCAAGGGCAATGAGTATAAGGACTACTATCATTTATTTAGCTTATCCATAATACACTTGGTGTCAACGATAAGATATGAAACGGACGGTAAGGCGTAAGGAGTTAAGATAAGAATGAAGTTAGGAAGTTATGAGGATAGGAAGTTAAGCAGCAAGAACAGAATTATGTAACGGGGTGTCGGAGTAATGGCCTAACGGAGATTGCCACGGCGACTACGTCGCCTCGCAATGACAAGAATCGTGAAGCAATAGGAACACAACATTGCCAATGCTTTGCAGAAAGTATGGCCTAAGGCGTGGTGCAAGAAGAGACTGGATTCCTGGCATCTAGGAAACGGTGACTGGGAGAAACGGGGTAACGAAGTAGCGGAGATTGCCACGGCGACTACGTCGCCTCGCAATGACAAGAGGGGAATGGCACTACGTGCGGGAAAAGAGAGTAGGGCGTAGGAAGTAGGGCGTTCCAGTGAAGATATTTAACGGTGTATCAGAGAAGCAAGAACGAAATTCCAAGGGCTAAAGCTAAATTCAACCTTGACTGTATTTTCTTTTTGGTTATAATGGCAATATGAAGACAATTCACTTTTTACACAAGAAAGTGGAAAAACTGAATCCGCTTAAAGTAATGAAAATCCTTAAGAAAAAAGGCATTTTTCTGTTTTCTCCTATTGATTTTCAACATATTTTTGATGTATCGCAGTACGCAGCAAAGAACTTCATTAATCGCCATCTTGCCTCAGGATTTTTCATCAAACTGAGAAATAACATGTATACTATCACTGATTCTGTTCCACCGAAATTTGTGATCGCCAATAAGCTCTATATCCCATCTTATATATCCTTTGAAACTGCATTAGCACATTATCATATCATACCCGAAATTATCTACACGGTTTATTCTGCTACTCCGAAGACATCGAGAGAATTTGAGTCACTGGATTCAACTTTTGTTTATCATCGAATGAAAAGATCATTGTATTTTGGTTATACAGCAATACAAATAGACGGCATGAGTGTTCATATCGCAGAACCTGAGAAAGCAGTTGCGGATTACCTCTATTTTATAGCTTTAAGAAAGAAAACTATAAACAAACGAATGGATATAGGAAAACTGAATAAGAAGAAGCTCTCGCGACTTGCACGGGCGTGCAGAAATACAAAGGTAGAAGTCCTACTGGAAAAAGTTTATGATCAGCAGACAACTCATTAAGGATTTAACTACAAAAAACCAGACTCTTGAATCCAATGTTGTCCGTGAATATTGTCAGCATTTATTATTGTCATATATGTATCAGAACAAAAGAGCAGTTCGTATCTTATTCAAAGGCGGGACAGCTTTAAGAATTGTATTTGATAGTCCACGGTTTTCTGAAGATCTTGATTTTACATGTTGGGATCTGAGGAGTGGAGAACTTGAAGATATTTTGAATAGAGCGGCTACTGCGATTATGCAAACAGGAATAAAAGTATTAGTAGAAGAAAGTAAAGAGACTTCTGGTGGGTATCTTGCCATACATAGGTTCGCTTTTCTTGGGTATGATGAAAGAATCAGAATCGAATGTTCATTTCGTGGAAAGAAAAAACTCAGGTCAGAAGTGGCTATGGTTAATAGTGATTATTTACCGCCATTTAATCTTTTGCATTTACCCACGAAATTATTGGTAGAAGAAAAAATATCAGCGCTTTTATCACGAAATAAACCACGAGATTTTTATGATGTGTATTTTATTCTCAGATCCAATCTTATAGAACACAAATATGATTTGGATTTAGGGAAGGTGCATCAGAAACTGCTGTCTTCGAAAATCAATTTCAAAAAGGAATTGAGGCCCTTATTACCCAGAAAACATCATACAATTATGAAGGATTTTAGGAACACTCTTATTAGGGAAATACGGCGACAAGGTTTTTAATGGTGGAGACAAGAGGGAAATGGCACTGCGTGCGGGAGAAGAGCGTAAAGAGTAGAGAGTAGGGCGCTGTAGTTGTCTGATTTATCAGACAATGCCCGATGAATCGGGCGACTACAAAAAAACTGACTAGATAGTATTGGAGTAATGGAGAATATCGTACTCGTAAGAAAACGCTATTAACGGTCTAAACGATCTAAACGTCTCTTAGTCACTTATAACTTAGTTACTCAATAATCTAATAAATGATGCTAAGCATGGAAGGGATACTTCGTATGGAAATGATCGCCACACTTTCATCAAAAGTGCGCGATGGAAGGGATACTTCGTATGGAATAATTTGAAATGACGAGAATTGAAACTGTTCCAGCACGTAGTGCTATTTTCCAGCGTCAGCTCCTTTCCAGCACGTAGTGCTCTCTTCCAATCCGTTAGGATTCAAAGGTTCCAATAACTCAGTAACTCAATTACTGCGTTTCTCAATTATCTAAGACCCCTGTAGTTGTCTGACAATTCAGACAATGCCTGATAAATCAGGCGACTACAAAAAAAGAACTGAATAAACAGTATCGGAGTCCCGCTGAATTTCATTCTACGGGATAAATAATGGTGTAACGGAGTGTCGGAGAAAGGGTAAGATACCTAAAAACCCAAACCTGTAGTCGTTCTATTTATTGTCTTATTTGGGATTTGGTTCTTGTCCCGATTTGTCATTTTGGATTATAATATATAGGAAAATCGTGGATCCCGCAAAGCGGGAGAGCTTGGTTCTTGCAATGGTGTTATGCATACGTAGTTCTACTTGTATTGGTTTATGTAGTTAGTCTGATTGTGGCGGTTATCTATTTTTTTATACTTTAGTACTATGGATAATAGACCACTTAAGAGGCTTTTTGATATATTTCTTTCAGGATTAGGATTGATTGTCTCTTCGTGGCTCTGGACCTTGATTTGGATAGCGATCGCTATTGAAGATGGATTCCCAGTGATTATACGACAAGAACGTATTGGCAAATACGGTAAGCTATTCAAGAACTATAAATTCCGCTCAATGAAGAAATCAACATTAAAAGAAAAGGTTAAGATCCAGGCGGTTAAAGATGATTTAAGAATCACAAGGGTCGGTAGAATTCTCAGGAAATGTGCACTCGATGAATTACCGCAGTTGATAAATATATTTATAGGACAGATGAGTTTTGTAGGACCGAGGGCACTCTTACCAGAAGAAAAAGAAGTACATTCATTTGATCATGCATATACAAATGGCGGAACACTTGCTATTGAAAATATCCCTGGTTATGCCAAAAGGATTACTGTAAAGCCAGGTTTAACAGGTATTGCTCAGATATGGGCATCACGTGATATACCAAGAAGACATAAGTTTAAATATGATTTATTGTATATTCGAAAAAGGGCTTTTTGGCTGGATTTGAAGCTTATATTAATTTCTTTCTTAGTGACATTCAGAAGTAGATGGGAGAGAAGAGAGGCGAAATTAGGATTATTGCAGATTCGGACAAACAGGATAAACACAACTCAATGGGGATATGGGGTTAGATATTGGTTGCCTGTTGCACTATTTTTCGTAGCTCTGTTTCCTATATTGGCTCTATTAAATAATTTCTCGCGTCAATGGACGACTTTTACTTCAATAGTATCGTTCATCAGATTCTTTGCACCGGAGACTGATCTTATTACGATAGGTGCTATATCTGGAACGATGCGCGACAGTATGCACGTTTTGGTTTATATAATACTGACCTTCTTATTATTCCGTGGGTTCAAAGGTAATATCAAGCGCCTTTCCATAAAAAACTTTGTGTATCCTGGTTTAGTCGCGATATGTTTTTCATTCGCTGATGAGCTATCACAGATGTTCATTCCGGATCGTGGCGCGAGTGTAGCAGATTGCATGATCGATGGTCTTGCGGTTTTATTTGTTCTACTACTCCTCTTTAGAAAATATCGGGTAAGTATTGTAAAAGAGCACCCAGGATTACAATGGGCAGAGCGACCTATTTGGAACACAAATAGCATAAAGAAATATGCCTATGCGTGGCTGCCAGTGGCAGCGTATATAGGTGTCTTGTTTGTTGCAGCAAATATTCTACTCACCAATGAAAATACGCTGCGTATCATTAATTACGTAATTGGATGGATGGCACCTGATACGAATCATGCAACTGTGTGTATGGTTGTGGGTAAAACCCGTGACTGGAGTCATATCCTGATATATGCAATTTTCATGTATTTGATATTTCGTGCATTCAAGAAGACATGTAAGAAAACAATGGTATGTTATGTTGTTATGGCTGGGATCTGCGCATTAGGCTTTGGTGCATTGGATGAGGTGGCACAGATGCTTGTAGCAGGGCGAAGCGCATCAATAACTGATTGGTGCATTGATGTAATGGGTGTTGCGGTCGGGATGGGGATTATTTTGGCGAAAAACAAAAATCACGCTGCGCTGGAGACACATCCACACAAAGTGGATTGAAGACACGCCTTTGGCCCCGTACAACATCGTTTAACGGGGCAGGCTGGAGACACGCTGCGCTGGAGAGCCCGATGAATCGGGCGACTACAATTTTAGGTGTTTACTTTTTCACCGATACTCCGTTACTCTAATACTCCCATACTTTCCCCTTGTCGTTGACAGGGCGTTTTTTTTGTGTATTATTTTTAACGCAATGACAAACACTGAAAATCATGGATAAAAGGATGAATGTAGGGGTTATTGGCGTCGGTAATATGGGCAAGCACCACGCGCGGGTTTATTCAGAAATTGAAGGGGTAGATCTTGTTGCAGTTGCTGACTTGGATAAGAATAATGGTCGCAGGATTGCCCGGAAATTCAACTGTCGATATTATGACAATGTTTCCAGATTACTCGATACAGAGAACCTGGATGCTGCAACGATTGCCGTTCCAACTTCAATGCACAGAGACGTAGCACTTGAGTGTATTGGACATGGAGTTCCAGTACTTATTGAAAAACCAATAGCTGAATCTGTTGCATCTGCTCAGAAGATCATTAAACAGAGCGAGAAGAGCAATGTAGTGGTTTGCGTTGGTCATATCGAGAGATTCAATCCGGTTGTAGGGATGTTGAAAACCCTTGTTCGTCAGGGCAAATTCGGCAAGATCATCGCAATAAACACAAAAAGAGTGGGTTTGTACCCTTCCCAGATAAGTGATACAGACGTTATTGTAGACCTGGCTGTACACGATATTGATGTATGCAGTTTTATTCTGGAAAAAGGACCTGAGAGTGTATATGCACGTGCTGGCAAGGCGCTCAATAGTAAAAGATTTGACTACGCAGATATTTTCTTAAGTTATGATGGTGTTGACGTTATAGTCCAGGTTAACTGGATAACCCCTGTCAAGGTCAGAGAGTTGACCCTTACAGGTATTAAAAGTTATGCTGAATTGAGCTATATAAATCAGACGCTCAGGATCTATAAAAAGGGTCATGGTGAAGACGTTGACATAGTGAATATTGAAGAGATAAGCCTGAGGAAAGAAGAACCGCTCAAAAAGGAACTTAAGAACTTCATTGAGTATATTAAAAAAGGGAAGGGAGACGTGGTATTAGGGGGTGATGGATTATCGGCTCTGCACGTTGCTCTGACCGCGATACGTTCGCACGAGAAACGACAGTCTGTGCAGTTATAGGTATGCGGTAAATGAAGCTTTTCGTGAAACGGCTCTTTGATATATCCCTGGCAATTATTGGACTGGTATTATCCTCATGGATGTGGGTGTTTATAAGTATATGTACTATCATCGAAGATGGTTTTCCAATACTCATCAAACAAAAGCGAATTGGCAAGGATAATCGGATCTTCAAGTCATTCAAGTTCAGGTCAATGATTAAATCAGCGTCAAGAGAGAAAGTAAGCAGACAAGCCTCAGAAAATGATTCTCGAATCACGAATTTCGGCAATTGCTTGAGAAAAACAGCATTAGATGAATTGCCGCAATTGCTGAATATTCTGAAAGGTGATATGAGTTTTGTTGGTCCGAGACCACTTCTGCCACTTGAGATCGAAGTGAGTTGTGAATGTGATAATCTGCACGTCTGTGATATACAAGGATATGAGGAGCGAGCAAAAGTACTTCCAGGCCTTACCGGTATTGCGCAGGTATACGCACCTCGTGATTTAACACGGGTACAGAAATTTAAATATGATTTAGAATATATTAAGACTCAAAATTTATGGTTGGATATGAAACTCATCCTTTTTTCTTTTTTTATCACATTCCGAGCTTGTTGGGAAAAGCGCGGGATAAAGTTGGGGTTCTTGGAAAGACAGTAGGGAGTAGGGCGATTCCAAGATCCAAGAACCAAATTCCAAGAACCAAGCTCCAAATTCTTAAAAGCGAGTATCGGAGTGACGGAGTAATGGCGTAACGGAGATTGCCACGGCGACTACGTCGCCTCGCAATGACAAGAATCAAGAAGCAAAAGCGTAGGGCGAAGAGCGTCCCAGTGAAATATGCTTTGCATTTCACGGGATAAATAGGGAGTATGGCGCTGTAGTTGTCTCTGCCTGAGGCGGACAAATGATTTATCAGACAATGCCCGATGAATCGGGCGACTACAAAAAAACTGACTAGATAGTATTGGAGTAATGGAGAATATCGTACTCGTAAAAAAACGCTATTAACGATCTAAACGATCATAACGGTCTTAACGTCTTTAATAACTTATCGAAGATCTCGAATGCAGGTGAGAGAATTACTCAATTACTGCTTCACTCATAGGCGTTTCTTATTGACTTACAGGCATACTTCAATATAATAAAGCCATATGAACGCACATTACGATGTAATCATCATTGGTGCTGGTCCAGGCGGCTATCCATGCGCTATTCGACTCGGTCAACTCGGCAAGAAAGTACTCATTATTGAAGCCAAGGAGCTTGGCGGTCTCTGCCTTAATCGGGGTTGTATTCCGACAAAAGCTCTCTCTTATGCTGCGGAAATGACCGACAATTTCAAAAAAGCAAAGAAAATGGGTTTTAAAATTGATGAACAAGGTATAGATCTGGCAATGATGAGAGCCTGGAAAGATGGTATTGTGAAACGTCTGAGAACAGGCGTCGGATTTCTATTTAAATCAAACAATGTCGTATGCAAAGAAGGTTTTGCGGAAGTAATTTCTGAACATGAAGTACGAGTTGAAAAAGATGGCAAAGATGAGGTTTTTCAAGCTGATAATATCGTTCTTGCAACAGGTACTGAAGTTGCAAGTTTGCCGGGTTTAGAATTTGACCATAAATATCTTATTGACACTGACGACGCCCTTGAATTAGCAGAAATACCTGAAACTTTACTTGTCATCGGTGCTGGTGCATCAGGTCTTGAAATGGGTACGATCTACTCACGTTTGGGCAGCAAGGTTACAGTCGTTGAGCTTCTGGACCAGATTCTTCCAGGTATGGAAAATGAACTCTGCGCCAATCTCCATAAAACCCTGCAAAAGCGCGGCATATCCATATATTTGAGTTCACAAGTTGTAAAATGTGATATAAAGGATGGCAAATGTCATGTGAAAATACAACAGCAAGATGAAGAAGTCGAAGAAATCTTTGACAGAATCCTTGTCACGGTCGGTCGTAAACCCACGCATGCCGCATTCAAAAACATGAACATTGAAACCGATGACAGAGGATTTATTAAAACCAATGATGACTTACAAACTAGTATCTTAAATATCTATGCTATTGGTGATATTATTGGCAACCCGCTCCTTGCGCATAAAGCAACAAGGCAAGGTATCAAAGTAGCTGAATTGATCAGCGGGAAAACCAAGCAGCCTGAAACAGGAGTAATACCGTCTTGTGTTTTTACGCTCCCTCCCTTGTCCTCAGTTGGCATTACTGAAAAAGAGGCGATTGATATGGGTATCCCGGTAAAGATAGGAAGATTCCCTTACCGTGCGTCAGGTAAAGCTCTGGCAATGGGTGAGATTGAGGGTTTGGTAAAGATTGTCGGTGATGAAAACGGCAAGTTACTCGGTCTGCATGTCCTCGGTGCCGAGTCTTCCAGTCTGATCGGTGAAGGTATTTTGGCAATAGACAAGGGTCTATCAGTTGCTGACATCGCTGAATCAATACACCCGCATCCAACACTCACTGAAATTCTCCACGAAGCTGCGGAGAACTTCTACAAAAAAGCAATACACATACCGAACAGATAGCTCTGGAATCCTAACGGATTGGAAGGGATCCACGCACTTTTGATAAAGTGCGGGATGGAAAAGAGCCCGCCACAAAACATGTCGGACTGGAAGGGAACTGCGCTGGAATGGTTTGAATCCTAACGGATTGGAGCTTGGTTCTTGGAACTTGGTTCTTGGAAGGGCGTAGAACGCCCTGCTTTATTTATTCATCCAGTTTTAGCAATGCGCCGAAACTCTTTATACAAAAATATATTACGTTTGAGTGGTAGTCGAAGTTTATACGCGGCATCAGGAAATTCACCCAGAAGCGATTCTTTTTTACGAACTGGAAAAGATTTTCAAGGTCTTCATCATTGAGTTTTGCAGCTATTTTCCTCATGACCTTACCGATGTCGATTTCAGACGCCAGTACACTGCGCCAGGTTGTTTCATAGTCTGAAAGGCTGACGCCGTAGCGTAATGTATCGGTGATTTTTTCCACTGCAATCTCTGAACAGATGAGCCCGAAGAAAATGCCGCCGCCAGTCGTTGTTTTCATTTGTCCGGCAGCTTCGCCGACCGCAAGGATATTATTTTTGACACTGCGTTTTACAGGTCCGAATGCAATAGGTTTGGTTTTCAGTTCTTCGTCACGTAGTTTGGCAACTGAAATATTTAACCTGTGCTCGAGCATTTTCTTAAGCCACGGTTTAGTCTTCCGATTCAAGAGAATCCCGATCCTTGAAGTATTGGCACCGGCTGGTATGACCCAGCCAAATGACCCTGGTGCAAAACTGGTTCCAATATGGATTTCGACATTTGATTTTGAAAATGATATGGGCAGCTCGATTTGTGAACCGTATAAAAACTGTGAAGGCTTACCCAAGCCGGCTTTCTTATTGAGTACGTAGTTGATGCCTGTGGCAAGGACAATGATGCGTGTTTTATATTTTCTTTTACTTGTGACTACTGTATAATACCTTGATGATTTTTTTTCGATAGTAGTAACTCGCTGTTTGAGATGTAGGTCAACACCGACATGCTGGGCTGATTTGAGTAGGCCTCGGTCGAATTTCTCGCGGTCTACAATATAGGCAAAGACTTCTTCAGGGTGGTATTCCAGCTTTGTTTTTGTTGGAGAAAGAAAAGTTGCTGAGTCTATTCGCGACAGGATCGACTTGGTCGGTAGATCAAACCGCTTAAAGGCTTCTTTACCGATCACACCTGCACATATGACGTCTTTGCCGATTTCAGTTTTTTCATCGAGCAGGCAAACATCAAAGCCTTTGTCAGCCAATAAATAGGCTGTGTATGAACCAATAGGTCCAGCACCGACAATGACAATATCGTATTTAGTCATGGTGTGCAATTACACGGAAATCTTATCGGAATTCAACAGCGTAAAGTGTAGTTGTCTGATTTATCAGACAATGCCCGATGAATCGGGCGACTACAAGAGCGAAGGGCGTAAAGAGTAGGGCGTAGAGCGTGGTGGAAGAAAAAACTGGATTCCCTGGTTAAACCAGAGAATGACAGTGTGGTATTAGGGAAGCGAGAGGGCGTAGAGCGCTGTAGTTGTCTGATTTATCAGACAATGCCCGATGAATCGGGCGACTACAAAGCAGCAAGATCCAAGAACCAAGTTCCAAGAACCAAGTTCTCCCGCTTTGCGGGAGACACGCTACGCTGGAGACACATCCACATAAAGTGGATTGAAGACACGTTCGTCTATGACAAACTGGAGACATGCCCGTTTTAGACGGGCTGAAGACATCTCACATTTGTTCGATACACTGAAATCTGCAGCTCAATCGGAGATTAAGGCATATTTCGTGCACGCTGCGCTGAAGAGCCCGATGAATCGGGCGACTACAAGAAAGAACTGAATAGACAGTATTAGGGTAACGGAGACCTTTGAAGACAAGAGGGGAATGGCACTGCGTGCGGGATTGGTCGCTTCGCTCCTGGAGACAGAAAAACACG
>JAUWLY010000131.1 GCA_030613445.1 Candidatus Stahliibacteriota bacterium
TGTCTGTTGTGTGAATGATCGTACCGTTCATGCCGACAGCCCATCCTTCACTGCCGATAAAATCTACTGCTCTGAGGTAATAAGCACTGGCTGGCGCGGTAATATTGTTCCAGTTTTGACCACCATCAGTCGTCTTCATGATAATCGGTGAATAGTCAGTTTCGTCACCACCAACAACAATGCCATCTAATAGGTTAAAGAAGTGGACGTCAAAGAAGTCTTTAAAATCAGAAACCTGGTAAACAGAATCCCAGTTGATCCCGCCGTCAGTTGATTTAAGTATTAATCCTTGTCCCAGAAGCATTGAATCAGGAGAGCCAGCAACTATCCAGCCATCCCATTGATTGACAAATGAAACACCATAGAATTCAGCACTGTACCATGGGGTAAAGTTCTGTTCCCAAAAACCTCCACCGTCTTCAGTGCGACCTACAATGCCGTGCTGGCAAGTTGCCCAACCATAGTTTTGATCAATAAATTCAATACGCGTCGCGTATATTGACAGACCAATCCACTGTCCATACCAGTCAAGTCCTCCATTGTCAGTGTGAAGGATTTCACCGATCATACCACATGTCCATGCAGTCATTTGGTCAACGCAGCAAACATCGAAGAACTTTTTGGTGCCGACCGGTACATTCTGCCCTTGCCATGTAACGCCATTGTCAGTTGTATAGAAAATAAGCGCAGTATCATTACAAACTGCCCAACCATGGGTATTATCAGGGGCTAGAGCTACGCCATGATAATTCAGCGCAAATGCTCCAGATATAATTGCCAGAATAATGATAAAACGTTTCATACTACCTCCTAATATTAATTAGCTTACAAATTTAGCTCAAAATTCCCATCTTGTAAAGAGATAAATCTTTTCTATTTTAAAAAGATTACTTTTTCTATGGCATGAAAGCCTTCAGTTTCTAAACGAATAAAATAGACCCCAGCGGCAATTTTCTTACCGAGATCATTAGTACCGTACCAAGATACAGAAGTAGGCAGTAGGGAGTGGGCAGTAGGGAGCTCAAGATTTTTGACTAACCTTCCGCTTACGTCGAAAATTCTTAGAGTATTTTGGAATTTGGAGCTTGGAGCTTGGAACTTGATAGTTGTTATACCTCTAGCAGGGTTAGGATAGATCTCCAGCCTTAGCTTTTTCAATGACGTTTGGTCGTTCTCTTCCACTCCGGGGAAAGTATCTGGAGGATCTGTAGTGAATTTAATTGCACGGTTACTAACCAGAGGTGCTGCTCCAGCATCATACATATTATCGAATGTGTATTCCAAACCAATAGTATGCTCTTTGTTTTCAATGCCGACCGTTGCGTAATTGTGCCAGATATCGTCGTTAGTAATATCTTTGTACTGGAATAATATCTCACCATCTCCTGATACTGTAGGGTAATGTGCTGGGTCAAGAAGCACAATCTCAAAAGTCTGGAGTTCTGCAGGCATAGGGTTTATCGGGTTATGTATATGCTGTACCCGGGAATATTCGATAATAAACTGATGATTTGATGAGTCAAACCAATAACACACACTCCCGCTTGAATCAGTGGCATTCGGATCAAGATCGTCCCAGAAAGGTCCAATAAGGAGTGGTGGCCCACCTGCAGCCGGGATATGCCAATTATACATATCTGCGATCCAGGTTGAGTCCATCGCTATATAACCATTAGAACATATAGAAATTTCATTGTAGGTATTACCATAGAATTTGAAACTGAACGGTAAACTTATGGTTTTTGTATCGTCCTTTTCAAGGTGTAACGTATCACCCGGACCACCCAATTCAGGGTCGACTTCAATCCAGGTATAAGTCGGTCGTTCTGCATACCCAATATCAGTATCATCATAAGCATAATAGCCGTATTCATCAGGTCCTGAGGGCTCGCTTGTGCTAACAATACCGATTATAATCTTAAAATCGATTGTGTCGCGGAAACTGTTATCACCGGATAAGACAGTCGTAAAACCTATTGGATGACCTGGAGCAATTGATGCAGCAGCGCTCACTACGAAGTGATTACTGCTGTTTGTTGAAGAATCATCGACCTGGATATTGCCGAATGTACCTATTGAGTCAATGACACTTACACCCGGGTTTCTTGATCTTAGAATACCAGATATATTGCTGCCAATAAGACCGCCCGAGTTCTTCAAAGAAATAATGAAGTCACTCGTTTCACCGGGTTCAAGAGCATTGTTACCGCCGTCGAGAATTTGGTTCCATTGATAGACAAGGTCAGGTGCCTGGACTTCAAGCCAGATACTTGAGTTCCAAGTTCCCTGGGAGGAGGTTATTTCAAGGTTGAATTTCGCCATGTGATCATGTTTTACGTTTGTTGACACATCAAAATCAAAAGGTGATGCATTAGCGGTTGCACCGGGTGCTATACTGCCATATGATTTAAGAGAATCTGTAACAGTAATAAGCGGATCAGAAGTTGTCAGCTTTGCGGACACATTGGTGGCGGTAGTTGAGTTGCCAAAGTTACGTAATGTGATGGTTATTGCTATGGGCTCACCCGGGTTGACTTCACCATTATTATTACCACCTGAATCATCAATAGAATGACTGTCATACCCCACATAGACAGATGATGTATTGATCAGGCAATAACCCAGATAGGGTTTGAAATTATGCTTAGTAACTGTAACAAAAAGAGTATCTGAACTCTGAGTCGCAAAATTCAGTTCTGCATTACCTGATGCGTCAGTGAATGTCACTTCCTTTACCTCGTTGTTTTTATATAGGCTGACCATTGCATCAATTACAGGCTGAGCGCTTGAATTCAACACTTGGACAGCCATATAATTTGAGCCCACAGGCATCGTGCTTACATGGCTAACAACAAATGTATCGGGTATATCGGTCCAGACATCGAGTGAGGGGTCGCCAAGCAGGTTGTAAGTATGAAAATAAAACGAACTTCCTGATGCCCATGCAGTATCTCCGGGGAAGTTCGCATAGACTTCCATCTTACCTCTATAAAGTGCAGGTCCAAGATCATAAATATGTTCTTCTAAAATACCCCAGTAAATGCCCATATCAAGGCAATTATTCCAACGGCTCGAAGTCGTTGCAGCTGATGCACCGAAAAAGGCTACTGCACCTTTGGGCGTTATTGGATTACCTGCTCTTACCCAGGCTTCGCCGAAACAGGTCGCATAACCAAAATTACCATTGAGACAGGTGATGCTTGTTACTACTGGTAGTTTCCATTCGTTTGATAAACCGATGACATCAGTATTGTGGAAATTTGGATATACCCATCCATCAGGGTCTGCAATCCCGCCACGGTAATTGACAAAGAGTACACCTTGATTTACTGAGTTTGTTATTTCTGTTGGAGCAGATATCGGTGGAAAATAAACAGTATCTATGGTATTAAATCCGTATTCGTAGAACCTGTCTCTTACCCACCGTTTGGTCGCTATAGGCGTTGTCATTGTATCTATAGGGTAGTCTGCAGCAACCATCAGAACACGGGTGAACCATGAAGGGTCGTTCATGTATGGTGTTTGTTCATAACCAAGTATCTTGGCAATCATGGTGTTTAGCTCATTAACATTATTGGCTGGCAGTCTCCCGATCAGTAATTCAGCGAGAAAATCATCACCATCAATAAGCGAATATGGATAGTCTGTGCGACTGACCGGAATAGCCGTTGAAGCAGGAGGGAGTTGAGGTGTATCGCCAATCAATAAAACATACTCAGGCGGAGGCGACCACGTATGATATGCATTGGCTATATAATTCCTGATATCAGATGGCGTGGAGCCGGTCTCTGATAGTGGCTTTACAGATACGTGCCAGCCCTTTTTTTCCTTCCATTGGGCAAGCGGTAATACACTGTCATAAAAAGCGTCTGGGCATATGATAAGGAAGCCCAAAGGCTTTGATTCTCCAGACCCATGCAAATTCAGGAATAATGGCGCATACGCCTTTTTCAGTGATGGGGCGAGTGTGAGATTCTCTATTTGAGGGTAATAATTCAATGTAATATCAATAGATTTGTATGAAGTAATGATATTTTCCTTTAAGAAGTTTGGCCATATGATAATAGGATATACTCGGCAGTCTCTTATGAATATCGGCTTATTCATTTGGATCGGTACAACATTCATAACTTGAGCATCTTTTTGGACTATTGCTTTTGTTTCTTCAGAGAACTGATATGTAAAACTCGGCTGCGCTTGGGCAATGATGAATCGAGTAATCGGTTGGTTCATTTGTTTGTTGTTAGCTGAGAACTCAACTAGGATTCGTGTTGCATAAGGATCTGATTCCAGAATTTCCACATGGTTTACTTGGTTTGTGAAAGCAATTATAAGTAGCAATGAAATCACTGTGCTGTCTCCTCAATTATGATTACAAGACCCATATCACGGTCAGCAGCGTAAATAGTGTCATGTCTTACATAAACTCCATTTGCATACGGTATTTCGATTTCGCCGTAAGAAATCGGTTCATAATGGTCTGCGATATCTATAACCTGTAGGCCACCTTCACCATCAGCGACAAAGGCTAAATTTCCGCTGACAAAAATATCATTAGCATAGTCTGGTGTGTCATATTGTCCGGTAAGAATCGGGTTTTGGGGGTTTGATAC
This sequence comes from Candidatus Stahliibacteriota bacterium, assembly GCA_030613445.1. Taxonomy (GTDB): domain Bacteria; phylum Hydrothermota; class Tepidihabitantia; order SM23-42; family SM23-42; genus JAUVZL01. The sequence continues at coordinate 4,614 of JAUWLY010000131.1, forward strand.
ATCAATGATAATCAATCCGGCACGACCATCTGCGATATATGCATAGTCATCTTCAACAAAAACATTGCGGGCATTTGAAGGCGTGTCAAGCCAGCCGATAAGTGCTTCGCTGTCAGGTTTTGCGAGATTGAAGATATGTAGACCCATCTGTTCACAGGCGAGGAAGACGATTGAGTCGATTACATATATGCCCCTTACATCACCTGGCGTTGAGAATCTCCGTACAAAACTTGGATATTGGGGCAAGCTAACATCCTCAACCACGAACCAGTAACCGCCAGCTACATAAACAAACATCGTGTCATTTTGAGGTGCGACGACACTGTAACCATAGTACCAGTTGTCTTCACCGACAAATACAGGGTTCTGTGGCTCTGCCACATTTACTATCCTGACGCCACCTTGGCTGTGAGATACCGCGAGGTAAGCAAAAGTATCTCTTACTGCAATACCGACAATGCTTTTCTCACTCATGTACTCACCAATAACAAAGGGGTTTTCTGAGTCGCTGATGTCAATAATCTGGAGACCTCCCTGATCATTAGCAACGTAGACCAGGTCATCAATTATGTCGAGGTCTTCAGCATATCCAGGCAGCGAGCAAGCACTCAATATCCTAAAGATATGAGCATTCTCATCTGGTATGGGGTGATGACAAGAGATAACGAGAGCTGCAAGAAAAATGAAGTAAACGGTTTTTTTCATCTAGCCTCCTAATGATAAAAAGTCAAGCCAGCACCAATTTTGTACTTGGTATAGTCTTTTATTCTATCGATATCAACTGGTGATATCCCAGATGCTGCATTTCGCCATTGCCATAAGAAAGACAGACGCAAGTACATGCCAATAAACATTTTCAGATCAGCAACCGTCGATAATTTATGCGTATGGTCTTGACGACCAAAGTGCATTGAGTCAGCAGTGAATTCGGTTGCAAAGTTCTTGAACCCATAAGTATAACCTAATTTAATCCTTGTGGGTGCGAGTGTGTTAACCTCAAGTTTGATTTCACTGCTCAAAATATGTTGGCTATATGAGCCGTCTGGCGTAGGTTCTAGCCCCGTTGTAATACTCGCGGAGTCATTCTTGAGCGATTTATATCCGTAGCCAAACCAGAATGCTACCCTTTCATTTATGCTGATTTGCGAACCCAGGTTAATATTATGATAGCTGGCATCATATAGGTCGAACACCGAGATGTAATTATCCCAACCACGTTTATAACGCAGTTCCAGACGTATGGATGGTTTGGGTTTTACTGAGAGTTTGCCTGCCAGATTATGGTATTTCACTTCGCATCCAATATAGTCGCTATTCTGTGCCTGAGGGTTTTTGTAATACCGTATAAGATAATTCGGGACAATTTGATACGATATCTTGATCGCGCATTTGCCAAAAGATTGTCTGAGCCCGAACGACAGTCTTAAATAGTCCTTTTGGTTATTAAGCACATAATGGCTGGTTTTAACATTGGCATCAATGGTCGTTGTCTTCTGGTCGAAGAACTTATTACGTAGGTAGAGCTGGAGATTTGAACCGATAATAAGGTCATCATAAGTTTCAAAAGGAAAGCGGTAGGCGCGAACCGAGTTGACAAAATCATCGATATATTGATCTGAATAGGAAAACACGTTGTTATCATAGATGAAATCTGTGGTGAAACGATAAGAGTAATCCCAGACTGCAATTAGCAAGATGAGTAAATTCATTTCACTTCTGTTTGGAATCTGAGTGCTGCTTCTTTCGCAATGGAACCGGATAGACTGAATTTCAGGATGTGCCATCCTTGACCTAGTTTAATATAAAATGTCTTAGCATTGGAAGGGACAATATCTTTTCGATTCTTATATTTTATAGTCTCAGATTTGTAACATTTCAATGGGAATTTCGTTATCTTTCCTTTTTCACGTACAAGGATCGTATAGCTTTGCTCACCACTTATCGTCTCATCATAGCTTAACCTTGAGATGATTTTGAGTTTACCGGGACCGTTTATGCCAAGGGTCACTTGGCTTTCGTTTTTAAGCTCATAGTATTTGATGATTTTTTCGCCTTCAATGGCTTCGGTGAATGAAGCGTAGTTAGTAGCCGCTACGTCTTTCCATTTCTTGGGCGCTTCGTATTTGAACTTCAACAGAATTGTATCAGTCGGCGAAGCCCAGTTGATTATCTTGTAGTTATTGATTCCGTCACCAACCTCAAGATAGAATGAGCGCCATTTACTTAAAGGTCTTCCCGATTTATCTCTTGTGACCTTTGACATTTCAGATTCGAGGGTTATGATTCTTTCGTCAAAGTCATTTTCTTGGAGAATAATTTTATAGATTTCAGTTCCTTTGAAGTCTCTCAGCCATGGGATTCTTGTGTATACGCGCAGATAAGTGGGGCCCTCAACCGTAAGTGTGATCGGTTCACCTTTAACCAATAGATTATACTCTTCAGTTTTTTTTGTTACAATTTCTATTGGCCATTTCTTATCAGGGGAAAGCTCTTTGATCTGAGAAAAGACACATAGTAGAATGAACAATTTTATCATTAATTCTCCTTTCTAAAATAGTGTTCAATATCGAACCTTAATACAACAAAGATAATGATAGTGAGAATAACTAAAGATACTACTGCCTGCGTAACTGAGTATTTATACTTGTAATAGAGATGTCCCTCGCCAATATCAGGTAACGGTATTGGCGCATTTGGCAGACCGTATTTTTCAGCGAGTTGCGTGATGTGGTCTAAGTTGATAACCGGAACACCGGTGCGCAAGAATTGTGCTATTAGCCCTTTTCCTTGTTTCACCCGATCGCTGTGAATCAGACCAAAACCAGGGTCGATACCGATCCAGGATGTATTACGTTCGCCTACATTGATGAAGAGTTTAATATCGCCAAAGGCGCGGTAGATGTTCATGCGTTTTGTTATTGCCTTATCTATGTTTTCGGCTCCCAGAAAATC
>JAUWLY010000319.1 GCA_030613445.1 Candidatus Stahliibacteriota bacterium
TATTTTCTCTTTTGTATTTTGTATTTGGTCTTTGGTCTTTTGTCTTTGGTCTTTGGTCTTTGGTCTAACGACAAACGACTAAATGACATTCAACACACGGCTTATTTATCCAGATATTGCATCAATCCAGTCAACATAGCCGAAATCTTATTAGATTCAACAATCCAGAGGTTTCCAACATCTTTAGCAATATAACCAATTTTAATTCCAATATAAGTCTGTGATCGAAGTTCAGCACAAGATCCCTTTGCATAGTTAAGAAAGTTTCGTTTATCTTTATCAGTAGATCGACCAAATCCTTCAGCAATATTGCTGGAAACGGAAAGCACCGAACGGGTAATTTGATCCTTAAATCCATAATCCTTTAAATCAGAAAGTTCGCAGTAAACAGAAACCGACAACTTCGCGGCCAACTTCCAGACGTCCATATCTTCAAACTTCATAAAAACTCCGTTTATTTAAAAAGGTCGTTAGTCGGTCGTCTTTTGTCCTTCGTCAAGAGACTAAAAGATAGCCACATATAACTTTATTGCATCGCCCAACATCGCTGCATCTTTGCCATAAGGTGATTCAATAAAATAGGAACTAAATTCAGAGTGTAGGTTTTTATTTACTTTCAAGGCAAGCGGGAAAACATTATGACCTTGTTTTTCAAGCGCCGCTGAGATAGTAAACATGTACCGCTCTGGACCGCCGCTTATGAAATAGTATTTATTTACGATTAATATATTCACGATACTTCTCAAACACGCCTAATTACAAGTCTCTTGTGTGGCATATAAAAAAACGCCTCTTTTCCTGGCAATAAAAAGGTTAAATTCCAGGCACATAAAATAAGAAAAACAATTTCCATACATAATTAAGCAAAAAAACCTATACTTGAATAAAACACCCACACACCAAAGACTAATAGAGAGATAAGCGGGCAAATAAATCACCTAAAAATTGAAAGCACTCAAACAATCCATCAAGGGCACACGACTCAGTAATAAGTCAAATGTAAATAAGAATAATTACTGAAACCCAACGTATTAAATTTGTTTAGCCTGAAATGTATAAGTTCAGAGACTAACTGACATGCTCAAATAAGATTTCTAGCTGCCTGATATTCTGAAGGGTTCTTATACAATTCAGCACTGGTTTCATAATCAAGAATTTCACTACCATGCTTGTGGGAGAGCTTTTCAATTACCGATTTTCCTACATAGTATCCCATAATTGAGGGCGACCTCACCGGATTTCTCCTAGGAAGGTTCTGATCGACCCATCTGTTATAAAAATAAATAATTAACCCATTTCTATAGTACGACTCTACTAATTTGGTATCGCTATTGTGCAATGTGTTTGGAGAGTCCCCTGCAACCCGATTGATATTTTTTAGCTTATGGCTATCCTGAGACATCTGGTAAAGCTCTAAGGCAGATAGTGGTGTACCAGTAACATCTGTATAATGAACATTGTAGTCGGGGTCGATAATCACCCACTTATTAAATCGCTTTGACCATAGCTCTACAACCACATGACCGTTTTGTAGTGCCGACAACCCCACGGTCCTCGCCTGTGTTCCTCCAGCCTGAATCAATTGGGCAAGCATCTTGGATATATTCCCACATAGAAATTTTTCTCCGTTTTCTGCCGCATCGATCATTTCCAATACATTTATATTTCGATAACTTTTAGATTGCCTACCATGCGGAAATAAATCACGCAAATACTCTCTTATGGAAACCGCATCAGAAAAATCAATAGGCCCTGCATGTTTGGAATAGAAATGTGCAACTCTTTTATCGTTGCGGATTTTTTCAAAATATGGGTGAGATAAGTCAGCATATAAAAAATCCGGGGAATCAAAAGGAGTTGGGGCATAAATATTGGATCCAAACCTACTTGCAACTTGGTCAAACACTCTCATGATTAATGCTTTCGATATTTTCTGTGATGCGAATAATAGCCACGGATCTTTATCTGATAAATCTCGTATCGCCAAATACGCTATAGTCGATGTAGAGATAAAGGTAATAGTAATAAATACGAGTATACTTTTTCTGGCTCTTCCCCTGATCGAGTGGGTAACATTCATCGTGTCACCCCATCAGGATATAGATCTAGCCCACCAAGATGAAAGTAAATTGCATTGGCAAACCGTTCTTTGTTACGAAAGCCTCTACTGCGAACCTTGATCATTTTAATACGACTATTTATACCTTCGGCAGGACCATTACTGACTTTCAATACAATCGCATTCAAAATTCCCCACAAATGTTCTTTGATGGTTTTGGCTACATCCATAATAGGTTTTAGGCGACACCGTAACGCCCATGAGAACCATCGCTTCCAGCCTTTGAGCACCCATGTCTTGCTGACGTAGTGCCACAGCGACATCGCCAACTCCTTAATAGCCCAGGCTCGGGCTGTTTTTAATGTGCTATCACGTAATGCCTTGAATCGTATCTTTTGTTTGTGTGTCATATTCTTTGGGTTATAGAGCCAGTCATGCTTGCTGCCCTTGAGGTCTTCGTAACCTTCAGCCATAAGCGCTTTATGTTCCTGACGACGCACTTTATCAACGGCTTCACCAAGATATTTAGCAACATGGAATTTATCAAAAGCAATCTTCTCTTTGGCTCCAGGCAGGCTTTCCAGTGTGGCGTTAATGTAGGCGGGCCACATGTCCATTGAGACGCTTTCTATTGCCTCTCGCTGCTCGTCGGTTAGTTCTTCATACCCATGATTTGAGGGTTGCCTTTTTACGGTCATCACCAACGAACAGGACGGTTCCTTCTTCCTGATCTGATACCACGGTGACATAGTCATGGCGCTTCTTGAAAGCCGTTTCATCAACACCGATCTGGGTAACACTATGTACTTCTCTGCGAGATAGTCCGCGTTCAACAGCCCTTTGCATGATGCCATCAATAGCATTCCAGCTCAGATTCATCAGTCGTGAAACGGCTGAGATAGAGGCTTCTTTCAACCAGTCAATTACCAGTGCTTCGAACAGGACGGTAAATCCAGAACCGGGTTCTGCCCAGGGCACGGATACAGTAACAACGCCATGTTCTTTGCACGTTACTCTGGGAACCTCTGCAACCAGAATGGTCTTGTATTGACAGGTATCCAGATGACGCCAGCGACGTGTGCGTGAATCATAACCAGACGATTCTTTACCGCAGGTCGGACAACAGTGTGTGCTGCTTGCCTTGGGCTTCACGTGTACGATGACCTCTCCTCCAGATGAATTGAGTTCTACTTCAGTTACCTGCCACGGACTCTCTATCCCAAGTATCTGGGCGTATAAATCTTTGTCTCTCATAATCAATTACATTATCCTACCCACTCGATCAGGGGAAGAGCCACTTTATTTAGAAGGTTCAAAAGTTTTTATTTTTTTGACAAACGACC
>JAUWLY010000132.1 GCA_030613445.1 Candidatus Stahliibacteriota bacterium
GGAAAAAGGGAGAGAAATGTCAAATAACAAATTACAAATGTCAAATCAATGCCAAATTACAAAGGCCAAATTAGAAGATAAAATACTAATCTTAATTGTAGTTGCCCGATTCATCGGGCATTGAGTACTGGAATCACGCTGTGCTGAAGACAAGGTGAACGGGAGAGACAGATATGGATATCAGTATATCACCATGTCTCCAGGTCCCCTTGTCTCCATGTCTTAGAAACTAGGAGGTAATATGAATCGAAGAAGTTTTCTGAAATCTATAGGATTTGCTGCACCGATTATTCTCTTTTTCGGTAAAATCCCTAAATTATTATGGGGAGGAAAATGGGAACACTCAAACAAGAAATTCTGGACGGATAAGAAATTTATTCAGAACACAGTTGATATGTCTGGATATAAAAAAGGTATAATCAAAGCGCGGATTGATGATAATTGGCAGGAATTTAAGATTAGAAAGGCAAGTGATGCATTTGCAAAGTGGAATGTTGAACAACGTTTAAAATTTCTCGACAGGATAAAAAGCGGGAAAATGCCCGGGTGGGGTGGTCCACACTCTGGTGCGGTTGCTACATACGGGCTTGGTCGTCTTGATTCAAAGTTTACACTGAATAATGCAATAAAGGGTATTGGATTAGCACCCAGGGATGAGAATATAGATAAGGCAATAAACAAGTTAAAAGAAACTTATGAAAGCCCTATGCCTGAGAAAATGGATGTGCTCAAATCATTTTATGAAAATCCGGATTTCTTTGACTGGCGCAAGCAGACATCACTCGAATTGTATAGCAGACCTGAATTTGAAACACATACATTTTTGAATGTGATGGATAATCCTGTCGCAACAATTGTTTTTGTTGATATTCCTTCATTCGAGCTCAGAACAATTGTTCGGATTGTTCATCCGGAAGATGAATCAGCACTTCCATCAGAAAAAAAACTTCTGGAGTTTGTCAATCTCGCTCATGAATACATGCATGGTAAATTCTCCCGTGTTTTTCCTTTATTGTTATTTTATGTTGTTGAGGAGTTCGACAACACGCCAGGTTCTAAATTAGGAATCAGGACAGTACCTGAAAGACCGGGAGAAAAGACAAGGTGACAAGGAGAAAAAGGAAGTTTTGAAGTTAAGAAGTTGGGAAGATAGGAAAAGGGATAATAATGTCAAATGACAAATTACAAATGTCAAATCAAATCCTAATTCTAAATGCCAAATTATATGTTTCAGCCTTCGGCTGAAAAAAAAGGAGGTTTTATGAAGGTCATTTTGGTTGTTGTTTTATTAAGCAGTATGCTCTTCGGACAGATTCTTTATGAAGAGCACTTTACAGATGGAAATATGCAACTTGATTGGCGTCCCTGGTTTACAGATGCAGGCGGTATTGGTGATAGTATGGGCGTCATCAGTGACCCAACTACACCTGGTGGCGATGGATGGGCAGGCAGGATTTCTAATGAATACATGACTGTGGCTGGATTAACATATGCCGGTGCTAATAATTTAACTGACTATTCAATTGAGGCGTGGATATATACTGAGGTCGCTGCAGCATTGGGTCCTTATAATGGTATTGCCATTAGAATGGATTCATCAATTCGATATTATTACCGTCTTGTTTCTGATTTTGACAGTGATGGTCGGATAAGACTTGGTTTTCTTGGCAGTGGTGGTTACCCAACCATTATTAGAGATTGGACATCAGGAGAGATTCCTGGTGGAGTACCAGCTACATCTTCCTGGCATAAATTTAAATTGACCATGATAGCCGATTCGATATGGTGTTATTATGATGATAGTTTATTGGCTGATTGTCCATTCATACATGACAGCGTTGCCAATGGTTTTTTTGGGGTTTACACGTTCAATATGATGGATACTGCTTCTACCCGATGCGATGATATTGTTGTAACCGCAGGAACTGGTGTAGCAGAACATGGCACTGTAGCAATAGAAAGTTTCACTGCTTATCCAAATCCATTCCGCGACAGAACAGATATCAGATGGCAGATACCAGATGACAGATTGCAGATAGCAGATAACAGATTACAGGTAAGAATTTACGACGCCGCTGGTAGATTGGTTAAACAATTTGACTATACAACTATAGGACCATCCAACCATATTTTCTGGAATGGTAAAGACTCTGCTGGCAATGCATTAGCACCCGGGGTGTACTTTATATCAGAGAAAAATAGCGATATACTGGTGAAGGTGGTGAAGCTACATTAAAGAAAGGCTATCCAAACAAAAAAGGGTGTTGATTTACATCAACGCCCTTTTGTATAGAGTTATTTGGGGTCAGACCTGGAAACTAGAAACTAATGGACAATGTAGTAAGAATGTATATACATATTTGATGGAGCGACCCTATCGTTTGCATATTAGGAGTTGTTTAGTAGCAAGGATAATTCAAGTATCGATCAGGGATTTTCATACAAAAGTGGTGAAATTGCGAACAAGGCAAGACCCAACCAGTGCGCAATAAGCAGATACTGATTTACCTATTGCGGGAATATACTGGTTTGATGAATCAATCGATTGGTGATATAGTTGCTATGCGGTATCCAGCGGTGAGCAAAGCGTGATTAACTATTAAAAGATTACTGGAGGAGGATAAACAATTGAGGCGTACGATCAAAAGAATAGTTTCTAGTTTCCAGGTCTGACCCCAGTTCCAGTTGCTGACTTAAAAAGGGGCACTGATAAAACCAGTGCCCTTTCTTAATTAAAATACCATAATCAAATTTTTATAATCTTTTTGGTAATGATTTTCTTGTTGATATTTGCTCTTAAGATATAAACACCTTTAGGCAGATTCTCACCAGTTTTGTTATTCAATTGGAATTTGATTTTATTGTTTCCTGCTTTGAATTCTCTTTTTATATTATTAACTTTTCTACCTGCACAATTGTAAAGGTCAATCTGGACATCTGCACTTTGTTCAAGGAACATATGAAGGTTTATATGGGTCAATCCAGGATTGCCTGAAATGGTCAGCATTGAGCTTGGAATTGTGTTGGATTCAGTTTCTGCAATCCACATATTATGACCAGTGGGTTTTAAAAATGGATCCGCAAGCAGGACCATCCCATAGTGCCAGCAGAGTTCATCAAAGGTTACGCCGTAATTAGTAATATGGGTAAACCAATCCTTAAATGCTTCACCCAGTGTTTTGTTTAATCCAAGGGGTTGGTAAAAATAATAGAAATCGAGCATACTGCCGGTCTTGGTTGAACCGATTGAGCCCAATCCATAATTCTGGTTGAAGATTGCACGATTTCCTCCACAATTACCAGCTGTTGTATACCGCGAAAATGAACACGCAAAGAAATTGTAAAAATTTGTTGGAGGGTCTTGATTTATATATTCATACGAGTAATAATTATCATGATTAGAACCACTATTATAGCTAAACTGATGTCCACCTGGCCAGGAGTGTGCAAATACAGAGACCCATGCTTGGGTTGTATCGAGTTTGGTTCGATACACAGATGCCCTGGTCGTTTCTGGATCCCAGTAATTCATTGTATCAGGATAGAGTAATGATATATCATATGCCCATCCTGGTCCCCAATATTCCCAATCATCATCAACAAACACGAGTGCACGTTGCGTTAAAAATAGTGTGTCATGACGATATGCATTATTTTTACGAAAATAATTTTTAAGTAAAAGGGTGTCATCACCAATTCCTGATGGGACAAGTCTCCCAACATAGATTTCAGGTTCGATAGTACCAGTATGGCCATCATATTTTCCATTACCAGTATTCATCGTATCAAGCCAGGTGCCGTCTAAATCCATATAAAAGAGGTCACACGGAAAATCTGCATAACCATATTGATTAAAATCATCTGCAATTTCAAACCATGCTGTAGGTATGTCACCTACAAGTAAAACACCTTCGATGTTATTTGTGTCATAAAGATCCTTAATAAATTGACGAAATGTATCTGGATTTCCACCAGAGGTTTGGTAACTAAGAACATCGTGTCCTTCAAACCGCAGGTTGGTTGTTAATTGATCTATTTCGTTTGTTAGAGCACTTGCAATGTTTTGTTCAGTGAAAATTGCTATTGTTCCTGCTCTGCCATCACTGTGGATAGTCCTGTTCAGGATGCAAGAAAAATCAGAGTAAGGATGCTGCTCTATCCATTCCTCATATGATTCTGGTCTGGAGCCTGGAGGCCCTACCCATTTTAATAATGGAACTTCATCCTGTTCAGCACTGAATAAAAATACTGTTAAAACAAACATCAAACCAAGTTTTTTCATATTTTATCTCCTTCTTATTGAAGATTATAGTTGTTATCAGGACTAAGTCAAGACCTCGATGAACTAAGTTCCAAATTCCAAGCACCAAATTACAAATAAAATCCAATTACCAAATCCATCTATCCCATCTTACGATAGGTATGAAAAAAATTAACAAAAGCAATGAACTTTAGGTTTTTTTCGTCTAAATAGATGTGGCCAAGTTTCTGTAATTGCATCTTGATATTTCTTCTATATTCAATATAATATCAATAACATATGAAAAAGCATTTATTAATTAATACAGCATTCTTTTTGTCATTCCCATTAAATTTTTTGTTCTCTAATATTATTTACGAGGTTCCAGTAGGGGATATCGAGTATAATATAGTAACAACAAAAGGTTTTGATCGTATAATGATTGCTGGTTCCTTTTCGACATTTGAGCCAGGATGTCCTGAACTGCCTGCGATCACTTATAATTATCTTTTACCACAAAACAAGAAATTAAAAAATATTGAAATTCTGGTTGAAGAATGGCAGGAAATTCCCGGTAATTTCTATATTTATCCAAAACAAAAGGAAATGATTATATTTGAAGATTATAAATTTACTGAGCCAGATCAGGAAATTTATACTTCAAATAGGTCATTCCCGGAAGATGTTCTTGTTTGCTCAAATTCTGGTAATATAAGGGGTTATCATATTGGACAGTTTGGCATTGTTCCATTTAAATATTTTCCAAAGGCAGGACAGCTTTACATATTAAAAAAATTGGTGATCAGGATTGAAACAAGAAATAGTGAGGTTTGTATATTTCCTAAGCGTCAAACCAGTCTTGCCAAAAGTGTGGTTGACAGAATACTTTCATATATGGTTGTTAATAAAGCATCGATAAATGATGTGGATATAAAACCTCCTTTTTATATCGAAGATAATCTCGAAGATTTGGAACCTACTGATTTACCATCCCTTCTTGGTGCGCCGATAGATTTACTCATTATCACAACACATTCACAGTTTAATGGATACAGTGATTTTTCGCGTTTTAAAAAGGTTTTGGGTTACAATACCGTAGTAAAAACATTATCCTGGATTAGACAGCATTATCAGGGTATTGATGATGCTGAACGGATAAGAAATTTCATAAAAGATGCAGTAGAAAACTGGGGTGTGATTTATGTTTTAATGGGCGGAGATGTTCCAGATATACCTACAAGATGGATCTGGATGACTCCATTGTTTGATTATTGGCCCGTCCACACTATACCAGATCTCTACTTTTCTGACCTCGATGGTAATTGGAATGTTGATGGCGATGAAAAGTTTGGTGAGGTTGAAGATTCCTTAGATTTTTATCCTGATGTCTTTGTTGGACGTTTGCCAACAAACTATAATTATGAGATTTGTGATTATATTGATAAAATTAACTCGTACTTACACCCGATAAATACAGATATTCAGATCAAAGCGCTATTTTTTACTTCAGATTTTGATATGCCGGGCGATGCATATGCAATGGGGCAAAGGTTGGCTGACCATCTTCCACCCTGGTTTATCACAAGTTTTCTAAATGAAAGACCACCTGGGGAGCTGAAGGATTCCATTAATTCTGGATTTGGTTTAATAACTGGACTGGGGCATGGCGATGTAAATTTAATAAGGGTTCGCAATAGCCCAAGAGAGAATGTAACCAATTTCTTTTTTGATTCCTTGGTCAATATGGATAACTATGCAATGATGTTTGTGATCACATGTTATACAAATACATTCCAATCAGATTGTCTTAGTAAACATTGGATATTAAACCCTTATGGTGGTGGAATTGGTTATATTGGACCAACACATTTTAGCGAAGCATATCTTCATGAGGAATATACTAATAGACAGTTTGATTCACTTTTTAGTTTTCCTTTATCTGCAGTTTTAGCAAAGTCAAAAATTCCTTTTATTTCAGCATCCCAATTGGATAATCCGTACCGATTATACCAATTTACTCTTGCACTCTTGGGTGATCCGACATTAACTTTATGGGATAGTATACCATTAAATTATAATACAATAGATATTACCCCAGATACACTTCATGTAGGTTTTGATACGGTAACCATCAATGTAGATCCCTCAGTGCCTTTTAAGGTTGTCTTTTTTAAAGAGGATGAGATCTTTAAATGGGATTCTGCAGGTTCGGGTGTATTACAAGGTTGTGTGCTGACCGAATCCCCGGGTTATTTGAAGTATACAGTGATGAGTGATGGTTATATTTCTTATACAGACTCTATTTTGGTTATGCCTGGTGATCCTTATCTTGTTTATGATGATCATACGATTTTGGATACAATGCAAAATGGGAATGGTGTTATAAACCCGGGTGAAGATATTTATTTGTATTTAGCATTAAAAAACAATGGTGGTTTAGTGGCTAGTAGGGTTCGTGCGCAAATCTTCTGTTCGGATAGTTTACTTACAATGATGAAGGATACAGCATTATTTGCAGATATTATTCCTGGAGAGAGTGGCGAGAATCTTACGCCATTCTATTTTCAAATTTCGGATTTTATGCCTGATGAGTATTCATTTAATTTTGAGGTTATTATAAATTATTCTGCAGTACAGAGTAATGACAGTTTTCAGGTAATAGGTTCAGCACCTGTACTTGTTCATTTCACCCAGAAGTTTGATATTTCCGATGATACTGTTAGTATTTTACCATATTTAGCGAATAATGGCAATGCTTTTGCAGATTCAGTTTATGGATTTATCAGTTCATATTCAGATACAGTTATAGTGATTGATGGTATAGTAGATTTCCCACTTATTGCTGCTGATTCAATAATTTCTTCTGATCCCGATTCGTTTAGGATTTATCTCAATTATCCGGGTTCTCAAGTTAGATTTAATTTCAAAGTATATAATCGGGGATTATGTGTTTTAGATCGCGAGGTTGTATTAGATACGCCTGTTGCACCCGGTTCCCTATGGATATATGGTATGGAGAATGCCATTGCGCTTGAATGGTCTACGGTTTCAGGCGCAGTGGGTTATCGTGCGTATCGTGCATTAGATTATGAAGGTACTTATACTTTTTTAAACAACCATTTAGAACCTACATGTCATTTGGACGATTATGATGTAAAACCTGAACAGGATTATTATTATTATGTAGAGGCAGTTGATTCGTCGATGAATCAAGGTGAATCATCAGATACAGTATGTGGTAGGATGAATCCCATGCTTGCGCCGGGCTGGCCTCAAACAGTCTATGATTATCTGTTTTCTTCACCGAACT
>JAUWLY010000361.1 GCA_030613445.1 Candidatus Stahliibacteriota bacterium
GTACGGACATGTCGAAAAGAAAGCCTTGCAATGAGATGGGTTATCAAAGCGGCTCGAGCCAGATCTGAATACCGTATGGAACAAAGACTTGCCCATGAGATAATAGCCGCAAGCCACAATGAGGGCACCGCCATTAAGAAACGGGAAGAAGTCCATCGGATGGCGGAGGCAAACAAGGCATTCGCGCACTTCCGCTGGTAGTAAAGTATTGACCAACAAACTTATCAAAGCAGCCAACATAACCATCCATGACTGTCTGGGTGTCAAAAAAGGCGAACGAGTCGTTGTCGTCACTGATGAACCATGTCGAACAGTAGGTTATGTTCTATGGGATAGACTGCGCCAGATAACTGATCCAATCCTGATTGAGATCGCACCGAGACAGATTCACGGACAAGAACCACCCAAAATGGTCGCTGAGATCCTCAAAACAAGTAATGTGTTTATAATGCCAACAAGTCGATCACTCAGCCATACGCGCGCACGCATCGAAGCATGCCGTCGTGGTGCGCGGGGTGCGACAATGCCTGGTGTCACTCTTCAAATGTTTGAACGCACAGTAAATGTAGATTATAAACGAATAGCACGCCTGACAACGAAAATCGCCACGCTCCTATCCAAAGCAAAACAAGCAACAATAACGACACAGCACGGTACACGATTGGAAATATATCTTACTGGACGTAAAGGATATATCGACACCGGCTCCATAAAAAAGCCGGGTCAGTTCTCAAATCTGCCGGCGGGTGAAGCATATATTGCCCCGCTTGAAGGACGAAGCAACGGCAGTGCGCTTATCGATGGCTCTTTTGCACCAATCGGTTTTCTGAAGGAAAAAGTTCTCCTCGAAATAGAAGGTGGCAAGATCACAAAGGTGCGCGGTAACAGAAAACTGAAATATATATTTGATAAGTATGGTAAAAAAGAAAGAACCCTGTGTGAATTCGGGGTTGGAACAAACTACAAAGCAAAAATCACCGGCGAAGTCCTTGAAGACGAAAAGGTTCTCGGCAGTATCCATATTGCATTCGGCAACAACCTTGGTTTTGGTGGTAAGAATAAAGCGAAAATCCATCTCGATGGCGTTATCAAGGCGCCAAGTGTTTGGTTAGACGGGAAGCTGATAATCAAAAAAGGTAAGTTTTTAATTTAATTATATTCTCGCTTGATCAGTTTTTTAATCACATTAGTTATTTTCAATACCCCAATATCCGAAATACGGTTTTCGGGAAATGAATCAATCTCAGGTAAAAAACTATACAAACAATTGATTTCCAAAAAGAAAGATGAATTCAATGAGGTCAGCTTGGCTTTTGATATTGATAAACTGGTAAGCTACTACGAGAGACAAGGATTCTTCAATACATCAATCCAACCTCAGGTTGAATCAGCTGAAAAAGGTATCAACATCGATTTTTCTATTGAAGAAGGGAAACGTCCAAGAATAGAAAAAATAGTGTTAAGGGGGGTAGAACCAAAGGAGATCAAAAAACTCGAATCCTTATACGAAATAGAAATCCAAGATTTCTTCATTAATACTAAGATCATGCATACTGAAAAAGCTATTGCACTTAATTACATGGATCGCGGTTATCCTTATGTTGAAGTCAAATCATCTTTGATGCCGGACTCTGGAATCATTGAACTTACGGTTGATAAAGGTGGTCTCTATTACATACGAAATGTTGAAGTCGAGGGTTTAAAAAAATGTAATACCAAAATCGTCCGCCGTGAAATTAAGTTCAAACAAGGTGATATATTCAATAAATCCAAACTCATAAGAAGCCAACGCCGCATATACAGCGTTGGCTTCTTCAGTACGGTAAATAGCGAATTGGTCAAACAAGAACCAGACAGCATTGATCTTGTTTTTACGGTTAGAGAACTGAAATCACGCATTCTGAATTTTGGTATCGGCATAGCAATACCTTTAAGTTTTCTTATATCGATCGGTATTGAGGAGCTTAATCTTTTTAACCAAGGACACCGTTACCACTTTAAACCATCTTTCAAAACAAATGTAGAGCGAGAATGGGAACTCAAATTAGAAGGGAGATACACCATCCCCTATCTTACACCGTTGAAACTCACGGTCTCAGATCTACCCTTTTTTGGTTTGAAGAAACCGAGGATTTTACGAGACAAACGCGCGGTAATGAATTCCGGCTATCCAAGTTGATATCTGACAACATACAGTTTAGCATCGCTAACCAGTACAAATTTGTGCTCCTCGGTCCAAAACCTCATTTTACATTCCCGGATTCGTTGAAAGATATCACAAACAGTATAAAATCTCAGGTCATGATTGATTTTCGGGATGAATTCTTCAACCCAAGAAAAGGTTTTTACGCAGTTCCGCTCATCGAATATGCCGGTGGCGTATTTGGCGGAGACAACGATTTTTGGCGCTTGGAAATGGAAAATAGACTGTTCTTGCAGTTGTTCAAAAATACCT
>JAUWLY010000298.1 GCA_030613445.1 Candidatus Stahliibacteriota bacterium
CAATCAGACTAATTCCTTCGAACCGAAGATCGTTGCATTTTGTTGTAACTGGTGTTCCTATCCTGCGGCTGATAGTGCTGGTGTATCACGACTTCAGTATCCAACCAATATACGAATTGTGCGGGTTATGTGCGGCGGACGGGTAACGCCATCCTTTGTATTAAAGGCATTTGAATTAGGTGCAGATGGTGTATTAGTAGCAACGTGCCATTTTGAAGACTGCCATTATATGTTTGGTGCTCGAAAGGCGGCTGATGTGCATAAAATCACTGAGAGGCTTACTGAGATGATTGGGATTGAAAAAGAAAGGCTCAAACTCGATTGGATTTCATCAGCCGAAGCCACAAAATTCGCAAATGTTTCCAAAGAATTTGTCGAGACAGTTAGAAAACTTGGGCCATCGCCGATTAAAAAACAAAACCTTGATGTGTTAACTAAAAGTGGGTTAAATGAAAAATAGCATTGCTGCAGCCGTTAAGGAATCAAAAGCCTATCTTTGTCTCGAATGCGGTAAATGCACTGGTATATGCCCGATTTCACGATTTAACCATGGTTATTCTCCCCGGATACTCGTTAATAAAGCAATACGAAGCGGAAATCTTGATTTACTAAAAGATAAAAACATCTGGGCATGTCTCACCTGTAAGTTATGTGACGAACGATGTCCAGCAGGTATCGACTACATAAATTTGACTCTGGCAACTCGCCTGGAGGCGCAAAAAATCGGTGAGGAAGCGATCTGTTCTCACGGTGGTGCTGTTCAGTCTTTGATGCGTATTATGACCACACCGAATTTAAAACAAAAACGCATGGATTGGATTGATAATGAGTTAAAAATTACACAGTCAGGTGAGGTGCTCTATTTTGTTGGTTGTCTACCATACTTTGATGTTCTCTTCAGTGATATAGAAGTTAATACATTGAAGGCAGCAAAGGCAAGTATAAAGATTCTCAATCATTTGGGCATTACACCAGTCGTTCTTCCTCAGGAACGTTGCTGCGGTCATGATCTCTTGTGGGGTGGAGATTTAGAAAACTTTAAAAAATTGGCAGAGTATAATATTAATAAAATTAAAAAATCTGGTGCAAAAAAAATTATCTTTTCATGTCCTGAGGGTTACAGAACATTTAAAATTGACTATCCAAAATATTTTGAATGTGATTTTGAAGTACAACATATAACAGAGGTAATCAGCGAAGCGATTTCAAATAATACATTAAAATTTAAAAATTTTGATAAGGTCGTAACCTTCCAGGATCCGTGTAGACTAGGTAGGCATCTTGGCATATATGATGAACCAAGAAATGCGATTACCGCAGTACCAAATTTGAAGTTTATTGAAATGGCGAGGAGTAGAAAACGTGCAATATGTTGCGGTGTGAGTGCATGGATGAACTGTACTACGTATTCAAAGAGTATTCAACTTGCACGTTTAAAAGAGGCAAAAGAGACTGAGGCTGATTTATTGGTCCTTTCTTGCCCAAAGTGTGAAATTCATTTTAATTGCGCGATGAAAGATGAAAAGGCAGGTAAGCAGGTAAAAATTGAGACAATCCAATTAGTTACTCTTATCG
The DNA here is from genome assembly GCA_030613445.1 of Candidatus Stahliibacteriota bacterium. GTDB lineage: Bacteria > Hydrothermota > Tepidihabitantia > SM23-42 > SM23-42 > JAUVZL01. Next base: position 1,576 of record JAUWLY010000298.1, read on the forward strand.
CGGATTTAGTTAAGGAATGAAGATATTGTTATATTCCAAATTACAAATGTCAAATGACAAAGGAAACATGAAATTCGGATATTATGAAGATAGAAAGCTGAGATTTCGTAAGTTCGTAGCCTCTCAACTTCATAACCTCTTTATGGTTTGGTGCTTGGTTTTTGGGATTTCTTTTATTTAAGATTATGGCAAAGAAAAAAGTTGTGGTCAATTTCCGATTCAGGGAAAAATTAAATAAAATTCCTGGTGGTAAACATCACAACTACTGTTATCAATGCAGCGCCTGTGTAGCAGTTTGTCCAGCAGCCCGGTTTAGCAAAGAATTTAATCCTCGCAAAATACTATTACAGGCACTTTTAGGTGCAGAAGAAGATTTGCTTGGCAAGGATTCACCGATTTGGCTCTGCACAAATTGCTATTCCTGCTATGAGCGGTGTCCTCAGGATGTACGACCCATTGAAGTGATTATCGCCCTTAAAAATATGGCAGTGGAAAAGGAAACAGCTCCTACTAATCTTGCTAAACTTACAGAAAACATTACTAGAACCGGGATGAGTGTGATGGTTTCATCAGCAGTACATAGGAGAAGAAAAGAATTGGGACTCCCTGAATTGAAAACGATACCACTTGATGAATTGAAAGAAATCTTAAAAGACGAAGAGAGTAAAGAGCAGTCTTCAATAGAACAGAAAACTAATAAATAAGGAGAATATATGTCGAACGAACTAGTGATTTTAACGTGGACAGCAGTAACAATAGGATTCGTTCATACCATATTCGGACCAGACCATTATGTGCCTTTTATCGTCTTATCGAAAGTAAAGCAGTGGAGTGGTATTAAGACAGTGATGATTACATTGCTATGTGGTATTGGTCATGTATTGAGTTCTATTATTTTAGGATTTGTAGGTATTGCCGTAGGAATAGCTGTTTTCAAATTAGAGACAATTGAAGCATTTCGTGGAGAGATTGCTGCGTGGCTTCTGATTGCATTTGGGTTTACCTATTTAATCTGGGGAATACACAGGGCAATTCGTCACAAACCGCATGAGCATCCCCATGTGCATGAAAACGGAGCAGTTCACTCACATTCTCATCAGCACGTTGGAGAACATACACACGTTCACACTTCGAAATCAGCGAATATAACACCATGGATTCTTTTTATAATATTTGTGTTTGGTCCGTGTGAACCGTTGATCCCTCTTGTGATGTATCCGGCAGCCAAAGGGAACATACTCTCAGTAGTAATCGTTGCATCTGTTTTTGGATTAACGACAATTACAACGATGCTTGCTGTTGTCTTGGTTTCATTCTACGGTTTATCAAAATTGCCAGTTCGCAGGCTCGAAAGATATTCTCATGCATTAGCTGGACTAACGATTCTCTTTTGCGGAAGTGCGATAAAATTTTTAGGATTATAATTATGAAGATTATCCCCTTTTGGGGTTGCATGATGCCCCTTAAATATCCACAAATGGAATTAGCAATCAGAAAAACCCTGCCGAATCTCGGTGTTGAGCTTGTTGATATTGATGATTTTACCTGCTGCCCTGATCCTATTTATTTTAAGGCGCGCGACAAAATGAAGTGGTTGACAATTGCCGCACGAAATTTGGCTGTAGCAGAGGAGACAGGTCTTGATATAGTCACAATGTGTTCAGGTTGTATATCAACCTTAAAAGAAGCGCAATATCTCCTTGCTGAAGATCAAGCACTAAAAGATGAAGTGAATAAACGATTGAAGCGAATAAATAAAGAATACAAAGGTAAGGTCAAAGTCAGCCATGCAGTAGTTGTGATTAGAGACGATTTAGGATTGGATGTAGTAAAAAAATCAATAAAGAGATCACTCGAAGGAGTAACAGTTGCAATCCACTATGGATGTCATTTATTAAAACCGAGCCAGATCATGCATGTTGATGATGCTGACTATCCGAGTATCCTTGATGATCTTGTTTCTGCAATGGGTGCTACGCCACTTGATCACCATGAAAAACTATTATGTTGTGGAAAAGGATGTATGGATGATGAACTTCCATTAGATATGACTGAGGCAGTATTTTCATCAATTGAAGCAAGCGGTGCTGATTGTATGGGATTAATATGTCCTACGTGTTTTTCTTCTTTCGATTTAGGACAAATCATGATTTCTCGCAAAAGGGGGAAGAATTATAATATCCCTGTTATTTATCTATTTCAACTACTCGGACTTGCCCAGGGCCTTGGGC
>JAUWLY010000366.1 GCA_030613445.1 Candidatus Stahliibacteriota bacterium
CTCCCTTGAGGGAGAGGGTAAGGGTGAGGGTGAAATTGAAAGTAAGATACCCTGCCCCTTGGGTTGGGAGGTTCATTTAGTAAAAATAACACCCTGCTACACGATCGAAGAGCATAAGCATATTTGAAGTTCAGTATCTAATCGGGGTCAACCATACAAGATGGAATACAGGTTTGGGTTTAGATGCTGGATTGATTGAGAAATCTTCATCTTATATTCCCGCTTCCTAACCCATGAACTAATTACCATTTCTAACGGGGTCAATGTGCCTCATTCCAGTTCTTACCTATACCAAGGTCGATTTTTATCGGTACATTAAGAACTAGTGCGTGCTCCATGCAGTCTTTTATTATCGCCTGTGCTTCATCAAGGCGCTCGTCTTCAATCTCAAAGACCAATTCGTCATGAATCGACAATAACAAGCCATGGTCGAACTTTTCCTCAAGGAGTCTATTTTCTACGCCAATCATTGCCAACTTTATGAGGTCTGCTGCAGTTCCTTGGATAGGTGTGTTGATCGCTGCTCTTTCAGAGAATTCTCGCAAGCCACGGTTTGTCGAATGGAGGTCAGGTAAGGGACGCGTTCGTCCCAGCAGGGTTTCAGTATACCCGTGATTTTCAGCACTGAGAATAGCCTCTTCACGCCACTTTTCTACTTCAGGATAAAGGTTATAGTATGATTCGATGAATTGGCTTGCTTCTTCGTACGGGATGTTGAGTCGCTGAACTAGTCCAAAATTGCTCATTCCATAAATCAGACCATAATTGACCACCTTCGCCATACGTCGTTTAGTGTCGCCGACCTCAGCCTCAGAAATATTGTAGACTAACGCCGCAGTGTGGCAGTGGATATCTTTGTTTTGCTCAAATGCCTTGATAAGGTTCTTATCATTTGATATGTGGGCGAGGATTCTTAGTTCAATCTGCGAATAATCTGCAGATATGAGGGAAAAACCCTTATCTGCAACAAACCCTTTTCTGATTCTGCGTCCGATTTCAGTCCGTATCGGTATGTTCTGGATATTGGGGTTGGAAGAAGAAAGGCGACCAGTTGATGTGCCGGTTTGATTGAAACTTGAATGGATTCGACCATGCTGGGCGACAGCTATCAAAGGGTCAATGAATGTTGACTTAATCTTTGAATAGGTGCGGAATTTGAGCACTTCTTTTGGCAACGGATGAACATCCTTAAGTTGCTGAAGCACTTCGACATTTGTCGAATAGTGGCTCTTGCCCCGTTTCATCGGTTTTAATTTCAGATCTTCGAACAGAATTTTGGCTAACTGTTTTGGCGAGTTGATATTGAACGGTGTTTTGGCAAGGCGATGTATTTTTTGCTCAATATGCGCGAGTTCAGTGCCGAATTCTTTGCTCAAGTGCGCGAAGTAATCAAGATCGATCTTGACACCACGTTTCTCCATATGGCAGAGGACATCGATTAGCGGTTCTTCAATTCTTTTGTACAGACTGTACTGCTTTTTCAGTTGTTCCTTGAGTATTGGGTAAAGTCTGTATATACATTGTGCAGCATGGAGCGGTGTCATTGTCACGACCTCACTCAAATGGCGTAAAGCAAGATCTTCTAACTTGTATGACCGCTTGTTCGGATCAATGAGCCAGGCAGCGATCTTGATATCGAAAAACGGATGTGCGATCGCGGTTTTCTTAATAAAATCCTTTAGGTTATAACCAACTTTGGTGATTTTTTCGTTCTGCAGTAAAAGTTTTGCTGCATGTAAAGTTGTTTGCAAAACTGTCTGGTCGTCAGTACAAAAAATGATTTCATCGCCACCCTCTGAGAATACCGCGATGACCTCAGCTGGTTTTATCTTGGTTAGATCATTGGTATGTTTACACCGTTGGATAGGAGACATCCTATCGGGCTTACTCGTTAGGTCAGGGTGTACAGTTTGCCCAAGGGTCTTTATATACGAATGCAATTCCAGGTCCAGTAATATGGGCATGAGTTTTTCAATATCAGGTGCTTTAACGCGCAGTGCCGATGGTTTGATGTCCATGGGTACGTTGTCTTTTAAGACGACAAGCTGATGTGACAGCAAAGCTTGCTTTCGATGCGGCAGGATTCTTGCATCCTGATCTACGGCGTCCTGGAATTCGTTGTATCTTTTGATGATCTCTACTGCCCGTTTTGGACCAATACCAG
>JAUWLY010000344.1 GCA_030613445.1 Candidatus Stahliibacteriota bacterium
AGACAAGACGTACGTACAATATAGGACCGGTCACAGATATCCTTAATATAGTGTTCGCCCAAGAGTTTTCTCTTACCATATTCATTGACTTGATTAGTTTGGCTCTTTTCTGTATAAGATTTTTCTTCGGAACCATCAAAGACAAAATTGGTACTGACATACAGTATCTTGGCACCGATTTTTTTTGCGGCAATCGCTAATCCATAGGTCCCTAAGGCATTTACATGGAAAGCAAGGTCTTTATTTTTCTCACAGTAGTCAACATCGCTGATTGCCGCAAAGTGGAGGATAATATCGGGTCGATGTTTCAGCAGGATTTCGTTTGCCTTTTTGAAATCGGCTATATCGAGTTGATTGAGATCGCTGGCTACATAGCTGATACTGTTCTTATGGAGGATTTGCTGCATTTCCTTGCCCAGTGCGCCATCCGCACCAGTGATGAAGATTTTCATTGAGTCATTATACTGTAATCAGGTACTTTGTCAATCATCGTATCCGGGCTGTCTTCTGTGCTACCACCTTGCAGAACCTGGCGGATTTCGTTATTGACTTTCTTGAATTTTTGTAGATAATAATCCGTATCTAAGAAGAATCACGAAACCAGTTCGTGTATTTAAGTTTTTAGAAACCCTTGATTTTATAAAAGGTATGCCAAAGGAGGTAAAATATGGCAGATAAGAAAGCAGATTTGGCTGGACCAGGGATAAGTACTTATCCAGAAGTAGAGAAAATCTTGCCGTCCGATTATAAGCCGCTTCTACCACCAAAAGAAAGGATGCAAGCTTTGTTTGAAGTGAAGAAGTATATCGAAGAGAACTTGTGCAAAGAGCTGAATCTCTTCATGGTTCAAGTGCCGCTCATTGTGGATATCGAGAGTGGAGTCAATGATATGCTTGACCGCGACGGTTCCCGTACGCCGATAGATTTCTACTGCGGGTTAGGTCTGGAAAAGCAGATCCATGCGCAGGTTGTGCAAGCAGCGACCAAGTGGAAGCGACCCGCGCTCAAACAGTTTAATTGTCAGATCGGCGAGGGTATTTGCACAGACATGAAGGCAGTGCGCAAGGATTATTTTCTTGACCATGATCACAGCAGTTATGTTGATCAATGGGATTGGGAGAAAGTCATGTCTGATGACCAGCGCAACCTTGACTACTTGAAAGATACGGTTCAAAAGATCTGGAAGGTTATCTATGGTGCTGGTAAACATGTTCAAGAACTCTTTCCCCAACTTAAAAATAATAAGTATCCAGATTTTTCAGAGGAATTGACTTTTCTCCATGCCGAGGAGATCCTTGATATGTACCCTGATCTACCGCGCAAGCAGCGTGAAACAGCGATTCTGCAAAAATATCCAGCAGTATTCATTATTGGCATTGGTTGGACACTCAAGGACGGCTATCCGCATGAAATGAGAGCAGCCGATTATGATGATTGGGTTACTGAGACAATAACCAAAGACGGAACAAAAATGCACGGTTTAAACGGGGATATTTTGGTCTGGAATCCAGTTACCAAACGTCGCCACGAACTTACTTCCATGGGTATCCGGGTTACTAAAGAGACCCTTAAGATACAATTAGAAATGACTGGACAAAACGATTTTCTCGACTTGCCATATCATAAGGCAATACTGAACGACGAAATCCCCTTATCCATTGGCGGTGGTATCGGACAATCACGGACCTACATGTATTTATTGAGAACAGCTCAGCTGGGTGAAGTCAGTGTAACTGTGTGGCCCAAGATCCTCAGGGATATCTGCGCGAAGAAAAACATTCACGTCCTTGAATAGGGACTCGGGCAACATGTCCTCAAGACCCAACCCCTAAAGTTTGTAGCCGATTTTCCTTAAAAACTCGTACCGTTTTTCCCGTGCACTTTCATCTTCAATGCCTTTCGACGCGAAGCCGTCAATAATACCAATAACACCCTTGCCTTGTTCGTCTTCGACAAGCAGGACCTCAACCGGATTGGCAGTAGCGCACAGGATGCGTACCACTTCTGGGCACGCTTTTATTCTATCCAATACATTTATCGGAAAGGCATTTTTCATAAAGATAATGAAGAAATGCCCGGCGCCGATCTTGTATGCATAATCTTTTGCCAGAGCAATCAACTCGTCATCATTACCTTCGTAACGCACAAGGCATTCTTGTGATGCCTCACAGAATGCGATACCGAATTTGATACTGGAATGGGCATTGACCAGGGCTTCATATAAATCTTCAGCAGATTTGATAAAATGGCTATAGCCGCAGATTATGTTTACACCCTCGGTAGGTTCAATTTTAATTTTTTTGATGTCCATCTATCCTCCTTTGTGAAAATTGTAGAAAAGTCATAATAATTCGCTCCCACATTTACCATCCAACAACTCTATGGTTTTTCATTTAATTATCGCGGGCAGAAGCCCGCTCCCACACTTACCATTTAACAACTTTAGGCAGAAGCCCGCTCCCACAGGGGATAACCATTATTGTGGGAGAGCCCTTCCGGGCTCGAAAGTCATAATAATTCATATCGACACCACCAAAATGGGTATTCCTGTGGTTTATCAACAAGACATTTTCTCACCGGGTTATACAAACAATATTTGATAATTTCTAGATAACTCTCATTCTTCCTTATTGAATGATCGTAATACTGATTTTGCCAAATGTGGGGTGGGTCTTGTTGTTGATCCACACTGCTGATTAGCTGCTTTATCTTTCTGCCGGTATATCCTTTAAAGCTCATCATTATTCGTGAAAGTGTTTGACCTTGTTCCAGTTTAAAGACAGTATGAATATGATCAGGCATTACAATGACAAAGTGTAGTTCTAT
>JAUWLY010000064.1 GCA_030613445.1 Candidatus Stahliibacteriota bacterium
CAGGATAATACTGGTTTTGGTCTGATCCAAGGTTATTTCTGGCAGATGCATCTTTTTGTTAGATATCTTTTCTGGCAGCCTGCACATGAAGGGATCAATCCATTTGTGCGAACGTTGATTCTCGTACTCTTCAGTTTATTCAGCATATGGGGCTCGGTAGTCTTGTTCCGAAAAGAGAAAAAGCTGTTTCTCTTGATGATGATGATAATGTTTATGCTCTCTTTTGCTATGATCAGCTATTTGAATTTGAAATTCTCAACGAGTGATGACAACCCCACTCATCAGGCTCGTGAGGTTCGGGAACGAGATTATTTCTTCCATACTGCACATGTATACTTCGGGATCTTGATTGGTTTTGGATTTCTTGGTTTTACGAACTTTCTCAAAGATGAAACCAAGAACAGAAAAGTCGTAAATATCACCGGGTTGGGTGGTATCCTGGTATTCTCCATTGCACCGTTCTTTGCCAATATTCAAGTGAATAATCGTTTTGGCAATTTTATCCCCAAGGATTATGGTTATAATATGCTTGCGTCATGTGATGATCGTGCAGTGATCTTCACAAACGGTGATAATGACACATTCCCCCTCTGGTTTGCTCAAGAAGTCCTGCGTACAGGACGCAGTATCATCATCGCTAATCTTTCCCTTATAAATACCAACTGGTATATAAAACAACTCAAATACTGGGGTGTTCCGATCAGTTTTAGCGACTACGTAATAGATCGTCTCGAGCCCTTTGTGACACCAGACCGCCGGGTGATTTATGTGAAAGATATTATGGTCCGCAATATCCTCGCGACCAATGCTGGTATTCAGTTGAAGAATGAAGATTATTTCATCCCTCAAGAAGAATTTGCCCAGCGTTATTTAAAAGGCCACAAAGGTGAAAGGACGATCTACTTCGCTTCTACGGTCTCGGTTGAGAATTATGAAGGATTCAAACCGTATTTGAAACTGGAAGGTCTTGTATATAGGGTTATCAGTGATAGCGGTGATTTTACTTACAACGTGGATATCGAGAAAACCAAATATTTCTTCTTTGAAAAGTACCGGTATACTGGCGTTTTTGAACCAGCAAAACAGGCAGTTCTCTCAAGGATTCTCGTTAATTTTGACAAACGCAAGCAAGCTGGTGAGTTCTACGATTTTGCGCTGCAAAAGGATGAAAACACCATGCGATTGTACAGCAACTACGCGGCTGGTCTTCACAATCTCGGGGTCGTCCTTCAGCGACGTGGAGATATCTATGGTACTATTGATGCTTGGCGTTTTGCACTTTTGTTTGAGCCCAAGCCAGCATATTTCTTCAACTACAACCTCGGTCTGCTTTTTGCGCAGATCGGGCTTGTTGACAGTGCTGAACGATATTTTTCAGAGATCGATGCGAAAGACCCGAATCTCATGCTGCGCATTGGCTCGGTATATCGAGCAACCGGAAGCCTTGACCAAGCTATTGTGTATTTCCGTAGAGCAATAAATTACAACCCTCAAACACCTGAGGCATATTTTGGTCTCTATGCCTCATATCTGGAAATGCATGATACGGTTTCTGCAATGCAAATCCTCAATGATTGGCTCAAGAGAAACCCCCGAGATACCAGCGCTCTCCATATGCTTAAAGAACTCCAGAATAGATGAAAATAGTCATCCTGCATTCTGGTGGTTTAGATTCTACGCTCGCTTACTACATTGCAAAGGAGTGGGGAGCTGAAATATTCCCTCTCTATGTTTATAACAAATTTCTTGCGCTGAAGCACAAACCAGATGTTTCAGATTTAAAGATAATAGACGTCACCAAAGAATTCATTAATATTGTGCGCAGCCCCCAGTATGGCTATGGCAAAAACCTCAATCCATGTATTGACTGTCGTATCTTGATGTTAAAAAAGGCGAAAGAGTATATGGAAAAAATCAAAGCGGATTTCATTATTACCGGTGAAGTCCTTGATCAACGCCCTATGTCGCAACGCCGCGAACAACTAATGCATATTGATAAACAAGCTGATCTGGAAGGATTTGTTGTCCGACCGCTGAGTGGAGGACTACTACCAGAAACTGTCCCAGAGAAAGAGTGTTTGATCAACCGAAATGATTTATTGAGTATCAAAGGAAGATCCCGTAAGATAACACTTGATTTAGCTCAGAAAATGAAGATCGAGCAATTTGCTGCACCAAGTGGTGGTTGTCTGCTGACCGCCCCTGGATTTTGTAGAAGATTGGCAGATCTCATGAGACACCAGGACAGAGTTGCGGTTCGAGACATAGAGCTGCTGAAAATCGGTCGCCACTTTAGATTGTCTCCTGAAATCAAACTGGTGGTTGGTCGTAATGAAGAAGAGAATGAAACCATTGAAAAAATGATAAAACATGATGAAATCCTGGTTTATGTCCCAGATACTGGAAGTCCCAACGCAATGCTGTTAGGCAATAAGAAACAGTCTGTCAAAATTGCTGCCTCGATAACCGCACGATACAGTGATAAAAAAAACGATAAAAGCATTGAGGTATGCTATAAAGACCACAAGGGTATTAAGAAAGTTCGCGTCAAAGCCGTCACCAATGAAGAACTGGTAAAATGGAGACTATAGAGATGGAGCGTTTATGGGCACCTTGGCGGGTTACATATATCAGAAACCCTGGGAAAGGATGTTTCTTCTGCCGCGGTATCAAGGCAAAAGACTCTGGCAGAGTACTGATAATCGAAAAAAGCGTAAAGGCATTCACGATCATGAATCGCTATCCCTACAATAACGGTCATCTAATGATCACACCGATCAGGCATATCGGTTCGCTTGAACAATTAAACGAAGACGAAATCCTCGATATCAATCGTCTCTTGATCAGAGCTATCAAAGCCCTCAAGATATCTATGTCCCCTCAGGGTTTCAATATCGGCATAAATCAAGGAAGGGTTGCAGGTGCAGGTGTAATAGATCATGTGCATGTACATCTTGTCCCTCGATGGCAAGGAGATACCAACTTCATGCCGGTTTTAGCTGACACAAAGGTTGTATCAGAAGCACTCTTAGAGACCTACGAGAAAATTAAAGACGGTCTTAAGCACTTAGATAATCTCGAAGGCGAAAAAAACTCTAAATCCTGAATTAGGATGTTTAGACAAATTCGAGTTTTAAATTCTCAAAATCAAAACAGTTTTTGTCATTTGTATTTGAAATTTGGCATTTATTTGGAGTTTGATATTTGGAGTTTGGAGCTTAAATCGCCTCAGGCGATTTGCTAATTATGTGTGGTATTGTCGGTACGATTGTACGATTAGTAGTGAACCAGCCATAGACAAGATCTACCCGGCTCTGATTGCGCTTCAGCACCGAGGACAGGATGCGGCAGGCGCAGTAACCTTTGAACATGGTTTTCATATGAAAAAAGGAAACGGATTGGTTTTGAATGTGTTTAATCCCAAAAACCTTCAGCGTCTCAAGGGATTTATCGGCATCGGTCATGTCCGTTATCCAACAATCGGTACTGGCACTGCGGAAGATGCCCAACCCTTTATCATTACTGCACCGTACGGAATTGCACTTGCCCACAACGGTAATTTGGTTAATTATTTCGATTTGAGAGAAGACTTAATTGATAATCACCTTCGTTATTTAGATTCAAATTGTGATGCAGAGGTAATTTTGAATTTTTTGTCTATTGAATTAACAAAAATGAATCTTAGAAATCTTGAACCAGAAAAATTATTCAGCGCGTTAAGCAAAGTGTATAAGAAATTGATCGGCAGTTTTGCGGTTGTATCGGTCATTGCAAAAAAAGGACTTCTCGCCTTTCGCGACACACACGGTATAAAACCACTGGTATTTGGCAAGAACAAAAACAGCTATTGTTTTGCCTCAGAAAGTGTTGCTCTGGATCTTTTGGGCTACAAAACGATAGCTGATATAAACCCTGGCGAGGCAGCATTTATTGATAATCAGTGTGTTTTCCATAAAAAACAGATTGTTAAGAATTCAAAAAAATGTAAAGCCACCTGCATATTTGAATATGTCTATTTTGCACGACCTGATTCTGTTATCGACGGTATCGGTGTCTATGAAGCGAGATTACATCTTGGTAAGAAACTCGGCGAAGAATGTCTGAAACGAAAAATCAAACCAGATGTTGTGATCCCAGTCCCTGATACAGCAAGGGGTGCGACAGAGATGGTTGCGGAGGTGCTTGAAGTAAAACATCGGGAAGGTTTGATAAAAAACCGATATATATATAGAACTTTTATCATGCCAACACAATCTGAAAGGATTGAAGCGGTTAGACTGAAGCTGAATCCAATAAAATCAGAAATCACTGGTAAGAAGGTATTACTCATTGATGACTCGATCGTTCGGGGAAATACTTCAAAGGAAATAATCGCCTTATTGAGAAACGTTGGAGCAAAAGAGATTTATTACGGTCTATATTCACCACCCATAAGGTTCCCTTGCGTATACGGTATCGATATGCAAACACGAGGTGAATTCATTGCCCGCGATAAATCAATTGAAGAAATTCAAACTTTGATCGGTGCTGATGCTCTTGTCTATCAAACGGTAAATGGACTGGTCAAAGCAGTTGGTTCTGGCTCAACGGGTTTTTGTACGGCATGTTTTACTGGTTCTTACCCAACTGAAATATCGCCACTCTTGCTTGAACGTATTGAGGCTGACCGTATAACGGGGAAAACATCAGGATTCAAAGAGTAGTTTTTCACCGGTTTCTCCAACATAATTCATTGACTCAAATTCGAGAAGGGTTATTATATAAACCCAAGGAGGAAAAATGAAGAAATTGTTTTCAGTCTTCTTTATGGGGATTATTGTGTTGAGCTTAAATTGTGGTGCTGATTCGGTGGATGTGAGCATTAGCCTTACGAATCCAAACAACAAAGCAGTGCCATTTGATGGCTACTACATACTGACAGCAACTAGTGACAGTATCGTAATGGATGCTGCCACACCAAGGGAATATAGCTTTACCCTTGAAAAGGGTGAAGGTGTTAGTGGATCAGTATTCAAAGATACCACAGATATTGTCGACACGTTACACTTTCAGGTTTTTTTTGGTGATGAGGAAAAACTCAGCCAGAAAGTGACAAGCATGCTCCAGGTTATTCAATTCCAGATCGAAGCACAATAGGGATTTATACAATTCAAAAGGCGCCGAGTTTCGCAATAATGAAACTTGGCGCCTTGGTCTTAAATTCAGACTCTGCGGAAACGGTCTTTTACGTGTATCAGGGAAAGATACCCCGTTCTTTATAGACCTTTTCCAGCCGTCTCAGCGCAACAATATAGGCAGCAGTCCGCCAATCGGTATTGAACTCTTTTGCGGTATCGCGTACTCGGGCATAAGCACTGACCATCTTCTTATACAGTTTTGAATCAACTTCTCCAAGATCCCAGAATTCACTGCGTTTATTTTGCAGCCACTCAAAATAACTAACAATAACACCACCCGCATTACAGAGAATATCCGGTAATATATCAATGCCCTTTTTGTTCAATATATCATCACCCGCTGGGTCAGTCGGTCCATTTGCTCCTTCAGCGACGAGTCTTACCTGTAGTAAAGGTGCGGTTTCAGCTGTTATTTGATTTTCCAGGGCAGCTGGAATAAAAATGTCCGCCTTGGTACTGAGCAGGGTCTTGTGATCTGTTTCTTTGGCACCCGGGTATCCTTTTACACCACCAGTTTTAGCGACATAATTTGTTAGATCATCAGCATCTATTCCTTTTTCATTAGCAATAGCGCCGGTTGCATCTTCAACTGCTATGAGTTTAGCACCATGAGCTTTTAAAAGACGGCTCGCCCATGACCCGACATTCCCAAAACCCTGAACCGTATATGTAGCACCATCCAAATTCAACCCTTTTTCCTTAGCCCATTCCTCAATTGTAAATACTACTCCTTGACCAGTTGCTTTATCGCGTCCCAGACTACCACCTGCTTCAACTGGCTTACCAGTCACAACATGCCTATTTGCCTGTCTTGTATGAGGTGGTTGTGTTGATAAATATGTATCAAGGATCCACGCCATGATTTGGGCATTAGTATTAACATCTGGGGCTGGTATGTCATATTCGGGACCAATATTGCATCCCAGCGCAAAAGTAAAACGCCGCGTAATACGCTCCAGCTCACTAGACGAGCACACGCAAGGATCAAACTGAATACCTCCCTTTGCACCACCAAATGGTATATCGACAATCCCTGATTTCCAGGTCATCCAAGTTGCCAGGGCACGTACTTCATCGATATCAACGGCTGGGTGATACCTAAGACCACCTTTGTAAGGTCCCAAGGTATCATTATGTTGGACTCGATAACCAGTAAACATCTTAATTCTACCATCATCCATTTTAACCGGGAAATTCACGCTTATTTCATTAGTAGTCTTAGACAAGATCCTGCGGATATGAGGATCTAATCGCATAAGGTCTGCGGCTTTGTTGAATTGTTTGCCTACGTTTTCATATACGCTGGTTTTTCTGTGAGCATCGCGCATAGATATCTCCTTTTGACTTCGATATCAATAAAATATTACCTACTTTGTTACTCTTTCTTCTATTACTCTAACTAATGAATCGGCATCAAGTGAATACTCTTTGTAAAGCACCTCCTCATTATCAGAACCCCCAAAATGTTCTATGCCGATCTTTACGAAATCTGTCGTTAAGCGATCCTCGGCTATTACTTGTCCGATAATACTGCCTAATCCCGATGCGCTTATGTGGTCCTCATAAGTTATTATTAACCGAGTTCCTGCTGCCTCAGCGATTATCTCTCGTTCAATCCCCAAAGGAGACGATATATTATATATGCGTACGCTAATACCCTTTGCTTCCAGAGTTTCCCACGCCTGTATCGCCTTATTGAGCATCGGCCCAAAGGTAAATACTGCACAGTCACTACCTTCACGTATTAGATCGATTTTTCCATATGTGTAGTTGTAATTTTCATCAAAGAAAATACGTCCATCTTCAGTCTTTATGATCGGCAATTTGGTCCGCGAAAGCCCGATAACATGATTGCCTGCTTGGCTCAGGACATACCTTGTAACATGGTCCGTTTGATTAGGATCACATGCGATAATCAGACTAAACCCAAAAAGGTTGCGTAAGAGACCGATATAATCGATACAGTGATGGGTTTTACCATCTGGGCCTACATTGTATCCAATATGGGTTGCAATTATCTTAACGTTTGTTTCGTTAATGTCGTTTAGTCTTAACTGGTTATAGACTTCGTCAAGGGCAAAAACGCCAAAGTCTGCCCAGATAGACAGTACACCATTTATTGATGCTGCTCCAACAATGGTCGCGGTGGTGTGTTCGCTCACACCACACTCAAAGAAACCATCCGGTCTGACTCTGGCGAAATCACTGATCCGCACTGAATCCGCAAGATCGCAGTCGAATACGGCCATGGCAGCATTAGGATTCAAACGCGTAATATCTGTCAGCGCGTTACCAAATGCTTCTCTGGGATGTATTTTATCATCGTAGATATGAGGAGTGCCTATCTTCATTGCTGGCAAAGGGATTTGTTTACAGGCAAAACCTGCACTTTTCTTGCCGGGTTTGCGCGTCATTAAATCATCAATATCATCCTCAACACCTAATTCCTTAAGCGCCTTCTTACTCTCCTCCCGAGAAACTGCTTTGCCGTGATACAACTCGGTATTCTCCATAAATGATACGCCATAGCCCATCGTGGTTTGAGCAATAATCACATACGGGTTTGCCGTATCCCGTCTTGCTTGCCGGAGCGCCCTGCGAAGCATCGAGAAATTATGTCCGTTCACCTCAAGTACCTGCCAGCCATCAGCTAAGTAATTTTCTTTAATGTTGACCGGCATAACTTTCTCAGTCCGTCCTGATATCTGAAAATGGTTGTAATCAATAATCACGGTAAGCTCATTCAAGTTGTACTTCCTTGCAAAACGACGCGCCTCGGCGACCTGGCCTTTCGCCTGTTCCGCATCGCTCATTACAACATAGGTATTGAAATCAGATCTGGTCAACCTGGAAGCTAAGGCAAAACCACATCCTGCAGATAGACCCTGTCCAAGATTACCGCTTGACCATTCAGCACCTGGGATATTTCTCTCAATATGACCTTCAAAAGGACTGGTTATTTTCCTGAAACCTAGTAATACACTCTCCAAATCCACAAAGCCGAGGCGAGCAAGGCAAGCGTACAGGGCAGGAGAGGTATGACCATGACTTACGATGATTCTATCCCGTCTGGGATCATCATAATTCGAAGGTGATATTCTTGCGAAGGTAAATAACGCCAGATAGAGATCGATCGACGACATCGAACCTGCTGGATGCCCTGAACCTGCGATTGTGGTCATTTTGACAATATCACCGCGGCACAACCGGGAAAGTTCAAACAGTTCTGCCAATTGTCTTTTTACCCTATGACCTGAAGATACTTTCTTCTTCATATCACCACTACCTTAAAATCACCGTCAGCTACAGAATAGTCGCCTTTGACGCGCAGAATCAAATTATGCTCTTTGGATAACTTGGCGAGCGTATCTGAATGATTAAGACTTAAGAAATCGGCAAGCCTCGGTGATGTTCGTAACTCAACCATCTTACCTTCAATAGTCTCTCCGTTATTAAGAAACCATCGCTCTATATGACCCACCGTGCTCTCTCTCGAGACAATTCTTCCCTTTCCCTTACAAATCGGGCATGATTCGCTCAAGGTATGTGTAACACTGGTTCGTGAGCGCTGGCGCGTAAATTCGAATAAGCCAAATTCACTTATTCCGCCAATCCGATAGCGCGCCCGATCGTCCCGTATCAATACCTTGAACTCCCTCACCATTCTGTTATTATTCTCCCTCTTTTCTAGGTCGATTAAATCAACAATGACCAAACCACCGATATCTCTTAACCGCAGCTGCCGGGCTATTTCTTTCAAGGCTTCAAGGTTTGTGAAAAGAGCCAGTCTCTCCGCTTGTTTTTCCTTTGACGATTTTCCAGTATTTACATCAATTGCAACAAGCGCTTCGGTCTGATCAATGACGATATAACCACCGCTCCGCAACCATATTTTGCGGTTCTGGAGTTCTTTCAATTGTTCTTCAATGTTGAATTTCTGAAAGATCGGATGGGAGTCATTGTAGAACTTGACACGAGATCGCATTCTCGGTGAAACAACACCAAGATAGTTAGTTATCTTCCGGAACTCAGTTTCACTGTCAATGTATAAATTCCGAATACCACTGTTAAATAAATCGCGTACCGTCTTGATTACTGCATTAGGCTCCTGATAAATCGATACTGGAGCTGCGCCCTTTGCTTGAGCCAACTGTCTATGCCAGTTTTTCTTCAAGAAATCAACTTCTTTCTTTATTTCATCCGCCCGAGCACGTGCGGCGGCAGTTCTAATTATTAACCCCATACCCGACGGTTTTATCTGTTTGCCGATCTTTAACAGGTTTTCTCGCTCGCGGCGTTGACGAATCTTACGTGATACACCAATGTTTTTGGCATTTATCAAGAGAACAACATACCTCCCTGGAATGGAAATGTACGATGATACGCGGGGTCCCTTTACACCATAGGAATCTTTTGTGATTTGAATAACGATCTCTTGATTCTTTTTTAATTTTACCTCCTCAGGTCGATATTCATGTTCAAGTTCGACATCACTTTCAAAAACTTCAGAAAACTCCTCGAAAGGAATTTCGTTTAAGGGAAGAAATCCATTCTTATTAAGACCGATATCAACGAATGCTGCCTTTAATCCGGAAATCATATTCAGGACCTTTGCTTTGTAGATATTACCCACTAGACTGAAATTTTCCGGTCGCTGAAGATAGTATTCGAGAAGTAATCCGTCACCGAGTAAAGCAATTCTTGTTTCGACGTTCGAAACGTTAATAACGATATCTTTCTTCTTCACTTTACCTCCATTGGAGAATATAATATCCCTTCTTTCTTTATGAACATTGTAGTTCTGGCAATCTTAAAAATCTTATTTTCTTCCGCAGGAAGATCTGTAAAACCACTAAGTAAATCATAGATATTCATCTTCCCGCTCCCAAAATACAAAGCGCATGTCATTATATTATCATCATACGTTATTGATTCTAGGGTATCCTGTATCTTTTTCATGCCTGATTTTGTCTGAACATACACTGGATTATCATTAAGAATATCCAAAGACTTCTTGATTACATCCTTAGGTATCATGATCTCATAGTATATTAAGTTTATCGAACTCGAAAGTGAAGCGGTATGTGACGCCATAGCTCGGACTTCAAGAATTCGCATCCCAGAGGGAAAGCGTGTGTTTAGCTCCATAGATATATTACCAAAGTATTCTGAAGCGAGACAGAAATCAAAAAAATCGCCTTTCACTATTTGCCCAACGCTCTTGGGCGGGCAAAAAGAAACCTTGGGGATCGGTGAAAAACCTTTAGTAAACTGAATCGGTAGATCTGACCTACGCAGCGCACGATATATTGTCCTTGTAATATCTAAATGCGAAGCATATCTGAACACTTCTCCAACTGAGTATTTTACTCTAAAAAGACGGGATTGCGCTTTTCTTTCCGTGTACCGACCGTAATGCACATATTTCTCGGTACTTGCTGAATGCTTCACCATCTTGCCATCACAAACCCCGCAGTTTGAGCAGTTGTCATAAAAGCAGTTCTCGGTTGTCATTGCCTTCTCGGCGCGCGCAAATTCTTCTCTTAGGAAATCTTTTTTAACGCCAATATCGAGGAAATCCCATGGATACTCCTTTTTTGGCTTTAAATACTCATTTGGGT
>JAUWLY010000036.1 GCA_030613445.1 Candidatus Stahliibacteriota bacterium
TTTAATTGGCAGATACAAAGATGCCTTGCAAGCGTATAACAAAGCTGAAATGCTTGTATCTGATAGACGCTCAAAAATAGAAGCATTGATCGGACAGGCTACTATTTACGAAAACCTTGTTGAATATGATTCAATGATAAACTTGCTGAACAGGCTAATAAAACTCAGCCGCAGTACACCAGCAGAGGTGTACGTTCTCTCCAGATATTGCTGGGTATACAGGCTTCTGGGCAGAATGGGTAAATCCAATAGTGCAGGAAATAGAGGAATGGAGCTTCTTAAAAGGTTGAAAAAGCAAGGACTTTCCCAAATAAAATTGTATCATGCAGAAGGGGCAAAACTAAATGCCATGGGGGCGCTCTATTGGAGCCAGGGTGATTTTGATAAGGCAATAGAACTATATCAAAGATTCTTAAAAGTGTCTGAAGAAAGCGGAAACCTTTTCGGTATAGGTATGGCTGCTAACAATCAGGGGAGCGTTTATACGCACAAAGGTGATTATGATAAAGCGATTCCCTTGTTTAAGAAAAAATTAGCGATATCGGAGAAGCTTGGCAACAAAGTCGGTATAGCAATGGCTGCAAATAATCTTGGTTGGATATATGGCGAGAAAAGGAATTTCGACAGGGCAATTGAATTATATGAGAGAGCCCTGTCAATTGCTGAAGAACTTAACGATAAATTCGGTATTCTCAATGTTACCATAAACCTGGGAAGTCTTTATAAGAGCAAGGTAAATTATAACAGGGCGTTTGCATTGTTTCAAAAGGCAATTATAATCGCAAAAAAAATCGGGGATAAGCAGGCTATAGGTGCTGTTTACATGCATTTCGGGGAAATTTACAAGAAGTTGAATGAACTGCATAAATCTACCGAATACCTGAAAAGAGCACGTGCTATATTTGAAGAACTGGGGGACAAGACATTTCTGTCAGCTACAATACAGGTTCTTATCGAAGTATGGATAATGGAAATAGAGGAAAACGGGGTTGATAAAAATAGAAGAAGGTTTAAGGAGATATACGAACACATAGATGAAAATTTGAAACTTGCAGATGAAATGAAATCGGAAAAGGAACGCACAGTTGCCCTGTTCTTACACGCAAGATTGGCATCACTTGATGAAAAATGGGACAAGAAAAGCGTAAAAGAAAAGTTCGTTAAAAGTATCGAGATGTTCCATGAACGTAACCTGACCGATGAACTTGGAAAGGCATATTGGTTTTACGCTATATATCTAAAGAAAATCGATGAGTTTAAAATCGCAAATAAATTTCTGGCAAAAGCAAAAAAAATATTCAAGAAGATCGGGGACATTAATTATTTAAACAAGATTGATGAACTGTGAAAACATATGGGGGTCAAATCATCTCGATACTAACAGCTCGAATAGTGAATAGAAAATGGTCACCAGGGGTTGAAGTTTCTGGAATGACCCTGTGTTTGTAGAATGTCAAGACCTGCCACCTATTGAAAACAACTTTTTGCGAATTTTTCTGAAAAAAGGCTAGAGTAAAGAATAAGAAGAAAGTTATGTCTGACAAGAAGGTAAAGACTCTGTTTAGTAAGACCGCCAAATTCAAAAAGGAAATGAATAGAGTAAGAAGAAATCATAAGAGACGGGTTTCCCCGCCTCTTATAAACCAAGACTATATTTTACCTACTTCTTTTTTTCTGCCCGTATTTCTTCCACAGTTCCACCACGAAATCCTTACTCCCCAATCCTATGGCGATAGCGATACCGAGACCCAGGGTACCCAGGACAATGGTGAAGGCATTTGTGACAATCTCTTTTGAGATCCCCAGTTGCTCCAATACGATGGTGAGTACAAAGAAAAGCACCAGGTAGTTTGTCCCCTGGGCAACCACATTAGGACGACCAACACCAAGGTTTCCTGCAAAAACCCTTACCGAGGTAGAAACTAGTTTTGCCAAATAGAATCCGATTACCATGATAATGACTGCAACAAAGACATTCGGAATATAGAGGAGGATACGGTTTAGAAGATCAGATACTACAGCAAGTCCTACTGAATCAAATGCTATTATGAAGGTGATGAGTAGAAAAAACCAATAGATGATGCCACCCAGGATATCCACTAATGTCCTCTTAATCCCGCCTCTTTTCAAAAATGCATCTATACCTGCTTTCTCACTCAGCACATTCAGCCGCACCAGGCGGAGGACTTTTTTGATAACTAAGGAAACCAGTTTGGAGATGAGCCATCCCAGGATTACGATAAGAATGAATCCGACAATTTTGGGAAGTAGGGCACCAACCTGATCGGCAATGCGGAGCCATGCTGTATGTATTGGTGTAATTATGTTGCTTGTTACTTCTTGCATTTTTACCTCCTTTTAAGTATTGATTTCATATTTTTGTTATTAAACTAGTTGTCTTCTTCATAAATTGACTTCTGGAAAACAAAAACACCATATCATCTACAGTATATTTAAGGTTCTAGGGTTTGTCAATAATACCCGATAAGGGGTCGGCTTTCACCGACCCCATTTTCGTTCAACAAAGAAACGGTAAGCTGTACCCTCCATCCACCTGGAAGGTAATTGGGGTCATAGCTTCCTAAATGAAAGTATTGAATTAGCTGTTTACCAAATAAATCTTTTTATGATCCTATGCCACTCATCATCAGTGAGTCGCTCACTGATATTATCAACTACTTCACCGCCATCCGTGATTGTAATTTTTGCATCGGTTTCAATTTCCTGATGGAGCTTTTCAAACTCTTTTTCGAGCCAATCCTCGGCTTTATCGCCTTTCATTAAATCGCCTATATCACGCGATAGCTTCAATTTCAATAACCAGCCGTTATTATAGGGATCTTTACGTATCATGGAGGGCGTCGATTCAACCGCTTCATTCTTTTCGATGATTTCTCCTTCAAATGGCAAAGACATGGCGATCGAACGTCTGTCCTCACCTATATGCCAGCATTCTCCGTCCATTGAGATTGTTCTCTTATCGGGGAAATCGACTTTATTGATATTTCCAATCATGCGCGCGGCGAAATCATCTATCCCCACTTTAACTATATCACCCTCAACCGCAATCCAGATGTGATTTGGTAAATAGTGCACATCATTCCTGAATACAAATCCTCTAACTTTCTTCTGTCTTTTTGCTATTTTCTGTCTTCTCTTCTGCAGATAAGGATTTGCATCGACAGTATCTTGGATGTATTGATCAACAACACAATGCCAGCATTCATAACTATTCGGGCAGATTTTATAGGAAAAATCGCCGGTCAGCATATATCGGCATTTTCTTTCTGTTGCTGGCAGCTGCCTTAATTTCTCTATCGCCTGAACGACCATGGGCAATTCAGAACTCGAATCACCTTGTTCCATAAGTGCCTGATCAAATTCGCAGTTCTTGCAATCATAATCTCTCGTACACATCCGGTAGGCAATAACACCTGCTTTCATCCAGATACAGGGTTTTTCCTGCTTTGAGGTTTCACTATCCTGCACAACCTCTGATAACATATCTTCCTCCTTTGTGTGACTCGATAAAAACTCTCGATATATTAAGCAATCCTCAAAATTACCTTCACACGCATTCTGCGCAACCAATTGGTCCTTGGGTAACATCTTTCTTGTCTTGCATGCATTGCAAAAGACCATGCTTAGTTCTTCTAAAAATTGGCATTTTCTATTCATTTTCATCTCCATTCAGTTATTTATTATGCAAGAATCATGCCAAAAATCCGATAGAGAAATGCTCGATATTTAATAGATTTGTCTGTGATGCTGGATAGCTTAGATTAAATAGTTGTTGTATAATTATACAAATGCAAAATATGTCTATTTTTCAGTAGATTGTACTGTATATTTTCTTAACATATTGTTAATAATCTATACAATTATTTTATTTTGGTTTTTCTAACCCATACTTCTTTATTTTATTGTATAGAGTAACTCTATTAATACCCAGAATATTTGCTGATTTTTGAATATTCCAGTTATTGATTTTCAAAGTATTCACTATACATTCTTTTTCCAATTCCTCGAGTGATTGCGGAGTTTCTCTGGTTGCAGCCTTAGTTCTGTCTTCAACTTTGGATGCAATGATATATCCTGGGAAATCACATACTTGAATCTCCAGTTCATTGGCAACTACGATAGCATGCTCAATTGTGTTCGCTAATTGTCTGATATTTCCTGGCCAATTATATTCCATTAAGATCCTCATTGACTCATCAGAAAGTCCGTAGATCTTTTTGCCTGTATCCAAGCTGAATTTTTCCAGAAAATGTTCGGCTAGAAGGGGGATATCTTCTGTTCTCTCCCTCAAAGGCGGAACCTCAATCGCAATGACATTAAAGCGATAGTATAGGTCCTCTCGGAATTCACCATTCGTGATCATTTGTTCAAGGTTCTTATTCGTTGCCACAATGATCCGGATATCCACTTTAATTGGATCTTTTCCACCCACGCGCCGGAATTCCCTTTCCTGGATAAACCTCAATAGGTTAACCTGTGTTTTCAGGCTTATGTCTCCTATTTCATCAAGAAAAAGTGTACTCTTATCTGCAAGTTCGATTCTTCCTTTATGTTGTGATACTGCCCCAGTAAAGGCACCTTTTTCATAGCCGAATAACTCTGCCTCGAGTAAGGATTCTGGTATTGCGCCACAGGCTGCCGCGATAAAAGGGCACTTCTTCCTTGGTCCAAGATCATGAATTGCTCGAGCAACTAATTCTTTCCCAGTACCACTTTCGCCTTTAATCAATACTGTAGATTTTGTCGGAGCCACAGTCCTTATCATTTCAATAACTTTGCCAATCTTTGGGCTTTTGCCGATCAAATCCTGGAATTTATGCCGTTTATTCAATTCTTTGCGTAGACCAATATTTTCTTTTATTAGACGCCGATGCTCAAGAAGCTTGGCGATAACTACACTTATCTCTTCAGGATTAAAGGGCTTTACAATATAATCTGCGGCGCCTGCTTTTATCGCCATGACCGCAGTATCTATTGCCGCATAAGCAGTAACGATTATGACAGGAACTTCTGGCTTCATCTTCCTTATTTTTTCAAGCACCTCAAGCCCATCGATCTTCGGCATTTTAAGATCAACCACAGCTAAATCCCATTCTTCTTCTTTGACCTTTTCTATCGCTTTGTATCCATCTTCCACGGCCTGGACATAATAACCATCTTCCTTGAGCCAATCAGTCAGTGAGCTTCGCATAATTTCTTCATCATCTACTACTAAAATCCTATTTCTAGCCATAATTCTCCTTTCTGGTTCTTTTATCGAAGAACTCTTCACATTTCACACAAAATTTCTTCCCCTTATTATCAAGACTTATGATATTATTCGATAGATACATCACACACTTGGAGTTACTACAGTGAACCAGTCCATAGCAATGACCCAATTCATGAAGACACACTTTTAAGAGCCTTTTAATCAGCAATCCATTATTTGCCGGTAATGAGTAGAATTCTTGCTTCAATCTATTCATCGATACAATACCTACACTACCGCCTAACTGCGCTTCACCAAAAACAAATGTCAAAACAGGTGTACATAGATCAATATCTGTAATAGCTATTAGCTTTTCACAATCAGCAGGCATATTTGATATCAAATGCTCAATTATCTTCTTGGCATAGTACTGATTTCTCCTTGGCTCAAAGGCAAATAGCGGATAATCATTCTTCTTGATGACCTTAAATGGCAAGAAATTCAGCGATCCAATCAAATCCTCTAATATTCCTTGTTTAATAGTACCTATTATCTGCACATATAGATATTTCATATTATTATATAGTTATTATAGCAATTTTTTACATAATGTCAATTTTTTTTACATACCGTAATCACCAATGTCTTGACAGCAAGCATTTGTATAATTATAATACTATGTGAAAAAGGAAAAAGCAGTGGGACTTGATGCGATCGGAATGAAATCGCTCTTTGACGGACTGCTAAAAAATATGAATGGCGGTGTTTTTGTCATTGATCAAGATATGACAATTCATTTCTTTTCAAAAGCCGCGGAGTGGATTACCGGCTACTCACATGAAGAGGCGCTTGGCAAACCTTGTTATGAAATTTTCAAGTCCGATATATGTGCTGATGCCTGTCCTTTTAAAACCGTTATGAAGAAAGGTGTTCCGATAAAGAGAATGAGTATGGTGATTTTGGGGAAGTATGGAAGTCAAATAGCGATCTCACGCACTGCCTTTCGCCTTAAAGATGCTGACGGAAATACATTAGGTATGGCCGCGGTCTTTCGCGATACAACTGAATTACAGAACTTAAGGCAACAGCTACTGCAGTCAGAAAAGATGGCTCTGATGGGTCAATTAGCAGCAGGTGTTGCTCACGAAATAAATAATCCGATCAATGGCATAATCACTTATATTCGTCTATTGCTCAGGAAGCTCGATGAAAATAAGGTTGATCCAGAAACCTGGAAAAAAAATCTAGGACTTGTCGAGCGAGAGACGAAAAGAATCGGTCGATTAGTGAAAAACCTTCTGAATTTTTCACGAAAGACTGAACCCGAGTTAAGATCAGTATCCATGAAAAATCTCATTGAAGATACTCTCCCTTTATTAAAAGAACAATTATTGCTCAAGGATATTAACCTGATCAAGAAATATGATGATAATATCGCCGAGGTTCTTGGTGATCCAAATCAATTACAGCAAGTGATATTAAACCTTGTACTGAATGCAGTTCAGGCAGTCGAGAAACAAGGCAAAATAAAGATCACCCTCGGAGCTGAAGGGTCAGGTTTTGTGCATTTCAATATCTGGGATGATGGCATAGGTATTCCCCAGGAGGACATGGAAAAGCTTTTCGATCCTTTCTATACTACAAAAACTGGCCAGCAAACAGGTATTGGACTTGGGCTCTCTATTGTGCAAAGGATAATAAAGGCGCATCATGGTCGAATCACAATTCAGAGCGAAGTAAACAAAGGAACGACTGTTTCGGTTCGTTTACCAACACTATAATTCTAAAATATTGAAATTCGCCAATCTGATGTTGAATGTGATTTTAGTACTTGACAGACTTAAGTCCACACCTATAATTATATATATAAAGAATAGATTTCAAAAAAGGAGGTGCAATTGAATATCTTACCCGTAATGCTCATATTGTTTGGCGCTGATTTTTCCATCTGTTCTGAAACAGACCATCAGAACACCCCGGTGGCTCTGTTTGAAAACAACCAGTACTATACATTCTGGCAGGATGCCCGGTTTCTTACTACCCAGTACAAATATGCTTTGTGCGCCGCTCGAGTAGCCAAGAACGGTACGGTAATCGATCCTGATGGTAAAGTTATTTATTCTGATAGCGCGGCAGGGATCATTGATGCGGCATACGATGGTTCTAATTTCCTTGTTGTCTTCCGCGACCCGAATTGCTGAGGTGAGGGAAATCTTCTTGGAGTGCGTGTCACTCCACAATGCGATTCAATTAATACCATTACAATATGTCAGACTGACAGCGTACAGGCAAATCCAGCAGTGGATTTTGACGGTACGAACTATGTTGTGCTCTGGAATGATAATACTGTTGGATTAGATCGTATTCTTGCAGCACGCGTGACCCCTGGTGGAGCTGTGCTCGATGCAGGAAATCACGTAGGTGAGACGGATGTTGATGAAGTGTATCCTGATATTGTGTATAATGGTTCTAATTACTTGGCTGTCTGGTGCCACTATTCAGATCCCTATGGTGTGAGTGGTAGATTCGTAAGCACTCAGGCCCAGCCCAGTGGTTCAGCAATAACTATTGCAACTACTGAAACGTATAAATATATTACCCCACGAATTGCGTATAGCGGCCATAACTATTTTGTGACCTGGGCAGATATGTTGCCATTAACCTTTAATTTCAATATCTATGGTCAGTTGATCGATGCTGATGGTTCTTTGGTCGGAGATAGGATTACGATCGCTGATGAGTCAGCACCTGAGATCCAACCTACGATCGTATTTAATGGTGCAAGATTCTTGGTTGCCTGGAATGATTCAGGAACGATCTGGGGTAGGTATGTTGATACGCTTGGACAATGCCAAGGTCCAAGCTTCCCTATTTCTGAAAGTACTGGTCGTACGCGCAGTAACCCCTGGGCAATCGCGTCTGACACTAACTTCCTTGTAATCTGGGAAGAGGATTATACTGACCAGGATATTTATGGCAATGTTGATCTCGTAATCGGCACAGAGGAGAATGATGGTGCAATAACACCGGTGAATCCGTGTTTCCCGACGATCATTGCTGGGCAATTGCCATTACCTGCACATGGTGACTATTGTATTTACGATATAACCGGTCGGCAAATAAGTACCACGCGGTTACAGCCAGGTGTCTACTTTTTAGAGATCGATGGAGAGATTACTGCCAAAATAGTCAAAGTCCGGTAGAAATGAAGTCGTAATTCCTATTTGATCAAGGAAATCTTGAGCCGTGTGCTCTTTTACCAAATGGACTATATAAACGCTGTAAACGTGAGAATTACTTAATTACAATTCGTATTGGTTTATTTCACCTTAACAAGTTTTCCTTTACCGGTTAGTTGATCATCTGAACGCATCGTCAGAAAATAAACTCCGGCAGGAAGGACACGAATGATCACATTGGACAACCATATGGTTGTGGCAGAAGATGGGAAGGTTTGATAAGAAACCATTGCTCCACTGATGTCATATAATGCTATTGTAAATGGGTTTGTTTGTGCATGGGTAAAGCGTATACCTATTGTTTTGCTGAAAAGTGGTGTGATAATGTTGAAGCCTTGATGAACGAGTCGTCGGCTGTTCTCTACAATACCAGGGTTCCCAGCAGGGTTACGCTTATAGTATATCTCGTCATTACCTGCCCGTCCATCTCTCCAGACAACATGGAGCATTGACTCAGCTGCTGCGATATGGGGGAATTGTGACCATGAACCGTCATTCGTTAAGCGTGTATCAGATGACCATGTCAATCCCTGATCAGTCGAGACTTTGTAGTAGATCTCGTAATTACCATCACGGTTATCCCACCAGACGACATGGACATTATTCGCCGATGCTGCAACTGATGGTGATTCACTTGTTTCACTCGCATTGGTAAGACGCGTATCAGGACCCCAGATCAAGCCATAGTCTACTGAACGTTTGTAATATAATTCCCAATTACCGTCTCGATAGTCCTGCCATACGATATGAACCATGGAATCCTTGGTGACCACACACGGTCCGAATGAAACTCCTGGATCATCAGTTAAGCGTACATCCGATTCCCAGGTGAGTCCTTGATCAGTAGACCGTTTATAATAGATCTCATACGCACCACCGTCGCGGTTGTCAAACCAGAGGACATGAAGTATTGAACCGCTTACTGCTATACAAGGTGTTTCTGAACTCCCCGAGGCTTGGGTTAAGTTCGTATCCGGTCCCCAAGTCATTCCCTGGTCAGGGGAACGTTTGTAGAAAATTTCGTAATTACCGTCCCTGGTTTCCCGCCAGACAACATGCAGATTTTGGTTGGTAAACGCGATCGATTGGTACCAGGAAATTGCTGGGTCATACGTGAGTCGAGTGTCTGCACCCCATGTTACACCAGCATCAGTCGATCGTTTATAGTATATCTCAAAATTATTCATACCCGCTCTGGTATCGAACCAAGCAACATGTATGATCGTGTCTTGTAGTAATATTGACGGCAAAGCTGATACTGCTGGATCATTAGTAAGTCTCATATCCGGTTCCCAATGAGCACCTGCATCCAGTGATCGTTTGAAATAGATCTCAGAGTTCCCATCACGAGTATCAGTCCACACAATATATACCGAATCATGACGAGCTGCAATTGACCATGTGTTACTACTCCCGGTTACGGATGACTCGTCATCATAGGTTAAACGTACATCAGGCTCCCATTGAGCGAACCCGATCGTTGTAATTAGCGTACAAATCAATGATATAAAAAGGATTTTTCGTTCCATAGTTCCCCCCATTATCGAACTTTTACCACGCGCAATGGTGCATGATCACCAGACCTCGGAACGATGAAATACACACCAGCAGGCAAATAAGTTCCAACTTCTTTCCCTGAATAACTATCAACATGCATGCCAGTAATATCATACACAGAGTATATTTCGTGTTCATACCCAAAGATCGTGGTGTAATATGAAAACGGATTGGGATATACACGGGGCATAATCGATACTTCATGCATTTTTTGTTCTTGGACACTTGAAATACCCTGCGGGTCGGTCTTGATGAGCAGAAAATCATCACTGCCCCCATATTGCCATGTTATTGCCGCAATTATGTAGCCGTCATCATTTGCTTGCTGGACATCAGTTCCATTCGCAGCACCATAGATCGATGCTTTTTTCCTTGTCCACAGGGTATCACCGAGACTGTCGGTCTTAAGAAGCCAGGCGAAACAGTATTCAGGATCAGGATCTGTTCGAGTACCACCAATTATAATATAACCGCCATCACTTGTGTGGCGTATTGCTCGACCCCAATCTGGATATGACCCTCCATAGGTTCTTGTCCATAAAGTATTACCGAGGGAATCGGTTCTTACCAGGTAAAGATCACCGCTCCCCGCGCCATATGATGTCGTGCTGCCCACAAAGATGTAGCCCTTGTCTTGGGTTTGCAGGATTCCTTGCACATTCTCACTGCCCGACCCACCATATCGTTTCGTCCACATGGTATCTCCCTGGTCGTTTGTCCGTATTATATAGATCTGTTGTCCAGCACCGGTTTCATAAGTCGTTCCAGCTACAATATAGCCGTTATCATCGGTTTGATAGACAGATTCCCCACTTTCATAGTACGATGTACCGTATGTTCTTGTCCATAGAGTGTCGCCTTCAGCGTCTATTTTTATTAGGTATACATCATGCAAACCTGCGCCGTATGATTCGGTCGAGCCTACCAGTATGTAGCCGCTATCGGTTGTCGGACGCACCTCATGACCAACATCATTGGTAAATCCTGTACTATTTGTATCCCCATAAACTCTTGACCAAAGGCTATCACCTAATTCATTGATCTTAATGAGATAAACATCATGCGGTCCGGTTTGAAGGGTCGAGTCAGTTGCACCCAAGAGAAGATAACCGTTATCATGTGCTTGGACAACTGACCAGCAGTAGTCATTATATTGTGAACCATAATGATTTATCCAAACCGTATCTCCATACATATCGGTCTTTACTACGTACATCTCATAGCATTTTTGGGGGTAAGAAGCGCTTAAACCAGCAACAACATACCCTCCATCTGGTGTGAGTGAGACTGAAAAAGCTTGGTCCCGACCACTTTCACCAAATATCCGCTCCCATTTCTGCTGAGCTGATGCTAATGCGATCAAACAAGCAGCGAGGATGGTGATTCTTGTCGCATGCTTCATATATCCTCCTTATTACCATATATTATATAGAAAGACCGTAACAAAAGCATAACAGAATTGTGGAGGTTCATCCGTGTGCTCTTGACTTGCTACTTTAGCAGGAATTGAAACAAACGTTGGGTTTCCTGTGTCGGAGCACAATGAACTTCGTTACGAAGTGCTTTTCCCAAGGATTGGTACACGACCTTTATTTCTGACAATCTATCCAGTTTCTTGAGACTTTTCATGCAAATACACGCAATTTCTTCTGATAACGGTTCCATTGCAAGGTATTGTTTGCAGTAGTCTATACAAACAAAATCATCGTTTTGAACCGATACTATCTGTATGATCTTTTGCAGTGCATGGAGTTTGTGTTCATGAAGAATCAATCGTTGTGAATCAACCCATTGATCATAGATATCTGGAAGGAAATCCGCTTGCGTGATATCGATCGCTTTTTTAAACGCGGCCTTTTTTTCATCATCTGAATGAGCGATGTCTGCCAGTTTCATGAGACGATCAAATTCATCTATGTCGCATTCGATCGTAATATTAGGGAGCAGAACATATCGTCCTTGTTTGTAGGTAAATATCAGTTCTTTGGTCACTCCTTTTATACACGCTTTCCCAATAGTCTGTCGCATGCGATATGCGGTTGTCCGAAGGTTCTCTTGGGCTTTTTTCTTGCTCAATCTTGACCACAGGGCATCAAGTACTTGTGCCCGTAACAACCCTTTTGTTCGATGGACCACCAAGAATGCGAACAGGGATTTGGTTTTTTCAGTTGGCCAGTTCAGTGCGACGCTTTGGTGTTCACTATCCTCGATGCGCATTTCACCAAAAAGTTTCACGAATAGAGTTGGATGCTCTGGATTATAATACACGTGATGCTTATCCAGATAAGATCTATGCTTAGGGAATTGTCGAATATATTTCACCAGATCTGGTTGGTGTCGCAATTCCATTGAAAGGATCCCATGATAACCCTTTCTTTGTGCTAATTTGATCAGCGAATCGATTAACTGGACAGACCCCTTTTTATGTTTATGCGTTAATGATATCAGGGTATTGACCAGTAGTACATACAACTCTCCAAGATGCCAGTGCATTATACGCGCTTGCCGTTGACATTTGGTAATTGTCTTTCGCGCCTTGGAATATTTACCGAGCTCGACCTCAAGGAGAGCCCGGTCAGCAAGTAAAAATGTTGCATGCGCTGATTCTCCAGGACCAAGACCACCGAGCAATTCCTTAGCTTGTTTGATCGACTGCAGGCTATTTGGTATATCTCCTTGTAGTCGTTGCAAAGTACCTACATTGCGCAAGACCGAAGATTCCATACGCTTCCATCGCAGCATTTGGAACACTTTCCGGGCTTCTTCAAGGTGTTGTTGGGCAGAATTCCACTGTTGCTTATGCATGTGGAGGAGGCCGAAGCAGTGGTTGAGGATGCCAAAAGACACTCTGTCCTCATAAGGACGACATATATTCCAGCCTTGTCCCAGACAAGACTCAGCCCAGCTGAGATCCCCAAAATCCAGCGCAGCGCGTGCTGAATTCGCATATATAACACCGACTTTGTAGTAGTAATGCTCACCAAGTTGCGGTATCAGAGATTTGCATGTATTATACGCCCTTTTTATTTCTCCTTCTTGCAGAAAGATCGTTGCGAGATTCGATTCCAAAACGATTTTATTATAAAAAATATTAAGCTCCTCAGCGATTTTCTTTGCCTGCCGTAAATAGCTTTTTGCCTTGGTAAGATTGGAAAGATCTTGCCAGGCAAGTCCGAGAAGGTTGAGGATATGAAGTTTCATTTTCAATTCCGAACCAGGACAGGTGCGGAGTGCTTTTTTCAATATCTTAAGCGCCTCGTTATGGTTACCCTGCAACCAGTGAAGTAATGCCAATTCTGATAAACCATGAGCACACGTGGTCATATCGTTCGCCCTTCGGCTGACCTGTTCAGCAGTGCGATAGAGTTCTTTTGCTGCCTCATGATCACCAGCGTCTCTTTGCAAGGTTCCTTTAATAACCAATAACTGGGGTAATTTTTGCAGGACCTTTTGTGGTATTTCATATAAATGCTTTCGCAATAATGTAGTATCGATCCCTCCGGAAATACGACCGGTAATATCTTCCTGGATAGACCGTAATATCATCTTGCCTGCCTGTAGGTAGTCCTTTGCTGATAAGTAGTGTCTTATGCCCAGGTCATAGTGTTTGTTCTTACGATAATATTGTGCCGCACGGGTGTGTAATTGCCGGTATCCTTTGAACGTGCTCAGGCGTTGATTAAGGAATTTTCTGAATAGGTGATGGAATCTATATCCCTGATCTTCAACTTCGTACAAAAATAGGTGATGGTGTTCTAATTCTTTCAGCAATGCATGTGAATTTTTTCTACGCAGGATCATATTACATGCATGTGGCGTCAGGTTCTCAAGGACCGAGCTTTGTATCAAGAAGTCCTGTATGTACTGGGGCTCATACGATAGAACTTCGCTGGCAAAGTAGTCAAATAATGGCTGGTGAGTTTCAAGATAACCGTTCAGCGTATCTTTAATAGCCGTTCGGTGAAGCCCGGATGATTGAAGGATCAATTGAATACCGGTAACCCATCCCTCAGTGTACTGCACGATCCGCTGTAATTCAATATGGGGTAGGGATAAGCTGTAGGTATCGGAAATGAGTTGCTTTATCTCCATACTGTTGAAACAGAGATCCTGACGTCCTAACTCAAAAACCCGCTGTTTTGATCGCCATTTGATCAATGCGGGGAATGATGGCAAAACACGGGATGCAATGATGATATGTAATTTGGTTGGAAGATGATCAAT